>JAHEEX010000207.1 GCA_024640465.1 Sphingobacteriales bacterium
CATAGAATGGAGTTGGGAATTACTGACCGGAGTGTATGGTATCCCAAAAGATCGTTTATACGCTACCGTATTTGAAGGTGATGCCAGGGAAAATCTTCCGCCTTCAACCATCGCACTGGCCAAATGGAAAAAATACCTGCCGGAAAACCAGATCGTTTATGGCAATAAGAAAGATAATTTCTGGGAAATGGGTGATACAGGACCCTGTGGGCCTTGCAGTGAAATCCATGTGGATTGCAGAACAGATGAAGAGAGGGCTGCAGTACCCGGAGAATTGCTGGTTAATAAAGATCATCCACAGGTTATTGAGATCTGGAATAATGTATTCATTCAGTATAACAGGTTAAAAGACGGCAGCCTCGAGCCCCTTAGTTCCTGCCATGTTGATACAGGCATGGGGCTTGAACGACTGGTGCGAGTACTGCAGGGGAAACAATCGAATTATGATACCGACCTGTTTACGGGTACCATTGCCACAACCGAAAAAATTACAGGCAAAAAATATACGGCTGGTGATTCAAAAACGGATGTAGCATTCAGGGTATTGGCCGATCATATCAGAGCCATTGCATTCACCATTGCCGATGGACAATTACCTTCCAATACCGGTGCCGGTTATGTGATCAGACGCATCCTGCGGAGGGCCGTACGTTATTATTTTACCTACCTGGATTATAAACAACCATTGCTGCACCAGCTTCTTCCACAACTGGCTGCACAGTTCAGCCATGTTTTTCCGGAGCTGCAGCAACAGCTCGATTTTGTAAGCAAAGTAGTGAAGGAAGAAGAAGAATCTTTTTTACGTACACTGGATAAGGGCCTGAAAAAAATGGATGATATACTCGAGCAATCTGCTGTATCCGGTATTATTGAAGGGCCCGCAGCATTTGAGCTATATGATACATTTGGCTTCCCTATCGACCTAACCCGGTTGATCGCTCAGGAACAGGGAAGGAAAGTTGATGAGGCCGGATTTGAAAAAGAAATGCAACAGCAGAAAAACAGGAGCCGCGCTGCAACCACTATGGATACGGAAGATTGGGTGGTTGTCAATGAAGCCATAGGCAAAGGGTTTGTAGGATACGATGACCTTACCGTACAAACCTGGGTATCCAAATACCGAAAGGTAACAGCAAAGGGAAAGGAACAATACCAGCTCGTATTGGCAACAACGCCTTTTTATGCGGAAAGCGGCGGGCAAACCGGCGATACAGGTACCCTTGATTTTGGGGGAGAGGTTATACCGGTTACGGATACACGAAAAGAGAATGACCTGATCATCCACTTTACACCGGCCTTGCCGGCCGACCTGTCTGTGCCCATTGAAGCAAAGGTTAATCCGGAGGAAAGGCTTAATACCATGTACAACCATACGGCTACCCACCTGCTTCATGCCGCATTGCGAAAAGTGTTGGGCACACATGTGGCACAAAAAGGGTCGCTGGTGAGCCCGGAGCATTTGCGTTTTGATTTTTCACATTTCGAAAAAGTGAGTGAAGAACAATTGCGCGAAGTAGAATGGATGGTGAATGAAAAGATCCGCGAGAATATTCCGGTTGTGATTACAGAAATGAGCAAGCAAGATGCGCTGGCAATGGGCGCTATGGCCTTGTTTGGAGAGAAATACGGAGATAGGGTTAGGGTTGTGGTAATTGACCCAAATTATTCTGTAGAACTTTGCGGAGGTACCCATGTTATGCATACAGGCATGATCGGATTACTCAGCATCAAATCAGAATCGGCTGTTGCTGCAGGGGTGCGTCGAATTGAAGCGCTCACCGGGCCGGCAGCATTCCGCTTTTTATCCGGTCAATTGGATAAATTAAAAGAAGTTGGCACCATCCTTAAAGCGGCAGATCCTGTTAAAGCAGTTGAAAAACTGGTTGCGGAGAAAGCGGAACTGGAAAAGAAAGTGGAGCACCTGGAAGCCAGAAACCTGGTAGCCATCAGGAATGAAATATTGAAGCAGGACGAGATCATCAACGGCGTCAGTTTTATCGGGACCGATGTACAGGTATCCAACCCTGATGCTTTAAAGAAAATATGTTTCGATTTAAAAAATAATCTTCATGATCACCTGGTTGTGCTTACTGCCAATATTGGCGGCAAACCATTTGTAGCTATAGGTATTTCAGATACTGTAGTTGCCGCCCGCAATCTGGATGCGGGTAAGATCATCAAGGAAATAGTGGCTCCGCTGATTAAAGGTGGAGGTGGCGGTCAGAAGAACCTGGCTACTGCAGGGGGCCAGGATATTTCAAATTTGCAGCAAGTGATTTCGCAAGTGCGTTCGTTGATTCCTTTATAGTCCATAGCCGCACTTTATAATATAATTAAGATTTGGTCTTCTATCTTACCCTATAAAATAACACCTATGAGTAAATATTTTTACCCATTTATTATTATTCTATTTGTAAGCCTGATAACAAAAACTTCTAAAGCACAGCTCACTAATCATTCCATTCAACTCAGTGCCGGGTTTTCCACCCATGGCACCGGTGACATGTATGGTTTTTCTACCGATGTTGGATACGATCATGTCTTCAATAAAAGGTTTGACCTGACTAATGCACTCACCACAACCATTCATTCCAGTAAAGATGAACCATACAGTATCCCCGACCAATGGCAACCGGCCGAGGATCGCAGGATTAATTGGACAGTTGCCGGTATCCAGATAACTTCCATGGGGCATTTTGCGCCCATCTCGGTAAAAGACCAGAAGTTTAAATTAGGTGGGGGATTTATTTTGCGCTACCAATCATCTTCATTACCGTATGCTTACGGATTTGGTAATGATCCAATCACTATGTATCCGAGATATACCATCTCAGACGCCGGACCCGGCAATATCTTTACCATTGGTTACACTTTTGGCATAACCTGGCAGGTAAAAGTTTCCTCGAAATTCGAGATTGGTCTGAAGGCCATGTTCCAGAATGATACCAATGGCGATGCCATCACCCATATGTCGGTGATATTTGGCAGGATCCTCCCCAAAAAGATTTAACATTTCCGAAACTTTTCGTATATCAGAAAACTCCCTATATTTGATCTACTAAACATTTCGTACAAGTAAAATATTACTTATGAACAGGAAACAAATCATGACGCTTTTATTGGGAATATCCTTTTCCATGTCTTTGACCAGCATGCAGGCCCAGGAAGCGCCAAAAGCAACAGAAAGAAAGGAGATCATCATCAGGGAGAAAGCAGGTAAGGAAGAAAAAATGACCATTGTAGTGGATGGCGATAAGGTAACTATCAATGGTAAGCCACTGGCCGAATATGACGGGGATAATATCATCATCCGGAAGAAGAATTTTGAATCATTTGCCCCTTATGTACAAACCTATCCGCGGATGCAAGCGATGCCACGAATACCCAGGGCACCTGCTGCCCCTTTTGGCCCGGAGGCCTTTGAATTTTCATTTGATGACGAATCATTTGGAGATATGAAGGGAGAGCCCAGGGCAAGGTTAGGGGTTGTTAGTGAAAAAGATGCCAAAGGGGCAAAACTCACTGAAGTGATGCCTGAATCCGCTGCTGCCAAAGCAGGCCTTAAGGAAGGAGACATCATTACCGCAGTGGATGGTAAGAAAGTTGATGGTCCTGAAAGCCTGTCAGAATTGATCAGGTCAAAAAAGCCTGAACAGGAATCTGAGATTACCTACCTGCGGGATAAAAAAACCAAAAAGATTAAAGTGAAACTGGGTACCAGCAAAGGTTCATCTCCCAATGTTTTTTATTTTAATGCTCCGCAAATGGAAAAGGAATTGGCAGAACAATTCAGGGAACTTGATAAGCAGCACTGGAATCTGGATCAACAAAACAGGAACTTTGATGAACATCACAGGAACATGGAAAAACAATTCGAAGAAATGGAAAGACAATTCAGGTCTGAGGACTTGAATGGGTTCAGGCGGGAGATGGAGCTAATGGGTTCAGGTAGTCGTCCTAAATTAGGTATCCGGATTGAAGACACAGAAGATGGTAAAGGTGTTAAAGTAATTGATGTACAACCCGGTTCTGCTGCTGAAAAGGCCGGATTCAAAAAAGATGATATTTTGACGCATATAGATGATAAAAAAGTTACGAATACAGATCAGGCCCGGGACATGTTACGGGAAAGCAGGGATAAATCTTCTTACCCGGTTACAGTAAATAGAAATGGCCAGCCTTTTAATATGATGGTAAAGACTCCAAGGGAAATGAAAAAGGCGGATCTCTGATTTCTTTGGCTGTTTCTTTGAAATTTTAAGGTTTATTAACTGGCGTCGGGGTTTTATAGAGCGCCATGGTTCGTGTCCTCGTCGCCATGGTTCGTGTCCTCACGAACCATCATCGGAAAAATTTCGTTTTCCGGTTCGTGAGGACACGAACCGGGGCATCTGGAGAATCTAGAAGCTAACTTCGAATCTTAGCAGTTAAAAAACAAAGATAATCCTCTGGTTTTAGGTAAATTTGCTGCCTTAATAAGGGCAGCAAATTTTTTATGTCTGTGATGCATCCAAAATATGAAGTGGTAATTGGTCTTGAGGTTCATGCACAATTGCTTACCCAAAGCAAACTTTTTTGTGGCGATTCAACCAGTTTTGGTTCCGAACCCAATTCTCATGTAAGTCCTATTACCCTCGGTCATCCGGGTACCTTGCCCAAAATGAATGGCAAGGCGATTGAACATGCCATCAGGATGGGTCTTGTTTGCCATTGCGATATCCAGCGCTTTAATTACTTCGCGCGTAAAAATTATTTTTATCCTGACCTGCCAAAAGGTTACCAGGTATCTCAGCATACAACGCCTATCTGCAGCGGGGGGTTCATAAAACTTATCGTTGATGGAAAAGAAAAGGTAGTGCGACTTACACGCATTCACCTGGAAGAAGATGCAGGTAAAAGCATTCACGATATGGATGATCATTTTACCTGCCTGGATTATAACCGTGCCGGTACCCCCCTTATTGAAATTGTTACAGACCCCGATATCCGCAGTGCGGATGAAGCTTTTGCTTTTCTTACTGAAATCAGAAAACTGGTGAGGTGGATAGGTGTTTGCGATGGCAATATGGAAGAAGGCAGTTTGCGTTGTGATGCTAATATATCTATCCGTTTGCATGGTGATAAAAAATTGGGAACCAGGGTTGAAGTTAAAAACCTTAATTCAGTCAGGAATGTAAAGAAGGCTATTGAAGTGGAGGTTAACAGGCTTATTGGGCTTGTTGAAAAAGGTGAAACCATCCGGCAGGAAACACGCAGTTTTAATGCGGATAATGACTCCACTTTTTCCATTCGCACCAAGGAAGATGCAGATGATTACAGGTATTTCCCGGAACCCGACCTCACCCCATTTCAGTTTACGGAAAAATTCATTGCAGAAATTAAGCAGTCTCTTCCAATACTGCCTGAAATACTTAAAGATAAATTCATCACAGCGTTTGGATTAACAGTGTACGATGCAAGTGTGCTTTGTGAAGATAAATACCTGGCGAACTATTTCCAGGAATGCCTGGCAGGTGGTATCGCTCCCAAGGCTCTTGCCAACTGGTTGTTGGGACCGGTTAAATCGATATTAAATGAAAGCGCACAGGAATGGACTACTGTAAAGGTTGATGCAGGTACATGGTTCCGGTTGCAACAACTGGCGGATGATGGCAAATTGAGCTTTTCCGTTGCCGCTCATAAACTATTGCCTTTGTTACTGGACGGTAAAGAAAAGAACCCCGCTGAACTTGCTGCTAAGAATAATCTTTTACAGGATGCAGGCGCTGATGACATACAGCATTGGGTAGCCGAAGTTTTGGAGGCCATGCCAGACAAGGTACAGGAATACCGGAAAGGTAAGAAAGGATTGATCGGACTTTTTATGGGTGAAGTTAAAAAGAGGTCAAAAGGCAAGGCAGATCCCAAACAGACTAATGATATATTGCTCGAACAATTAAATAAAACTCAAAAATAAGTCATGCAAAAAATTGCTGTTCTTGTAACAATGCTTTTAATGGTATTTTTTTCCTGTAAACAGGAAGATCCAAATACTTTACAAATTACGGGGTCGGTGAAAAATAATCCGGCCAGGCAGGTTGTTTATCTTGATCTGGTAGAAATGGATGCTGTGGCACCCCGCGCACTGGATACAGCCATCTTGGAGCCGGGTGAAACCAAGTTTATCCTCAAGGGCATTGGTGCAGATAAAGAAAGTATCTACCGCCTGCGTTTTCAATTGGATGATATTTTTGTGTTGCTTGTTAATGATGTAAATAAAATCTCATTTTCTGCTGACTGGAAAGATTTTGGTTCGTATACCACAAGTTCTGTGCAGAGTAATTCCTTAAAAAACCTGCTGAATGGGTTTAATCAAAAAGTTAATGCGATAGACATTATTCGCCAGGAGATTATTTCCTTAAAATCAACCCATGGATCAGATAGCCTGATGCAGGTAAAAGAAGCGGCCTTTAATAATGCTGTTGGACAAACAGAAGATTTTTTATTACAATACGCAGATACTTCAAAAAGTTCAGTCATTGCTATGTATTCGCTGGGGCTGGGTAAAAACCAGATCAGCCCTGAAAAACTCAAGCCGGTGATGCTTAACCTGGCAAAAAGGTTTTCCGATAAACCAGAAGTTACTTCTGTTACAACTGATTTTTTTAATTACATGAATAAACTGGAATCGAAAAGTATGTCGGGCAAACTGGCACCTGAAATAAATTTACCGGATCCAAATGGGAAAAATATCAGCTTAAGCAGTTTTCGTGGGAAGTATGTGCTGGTTGATTTCTGGGCCAGTTGGTGTGGTCCATGCAGGCAGGAGAACCCAAATATAGTGGCGGCATTTAACAGGTTTAAAGATAAAAACTTTACTGTGCTGGGGGTTTCACTTGATAAAGATAAAACGTCATGGGTTGAAGCAATCAAAGCAGATAATCTGA
>JAHEEX010000046.1 GCA_024640465.1 Sphingobacteriales bacterium
ACTTCCGTTTTCTAATTGAGGCAAATAACCGTTTTTATATAAAACATATGCAGCAATACCCGGGAGCATAACGATGACCGGCATGAAAAGTTTAATAAAGCCAGCAAACAAAATTCCTGTACGTGCTGTATTTAAATCTGCGCCGAGTGCCCGCTGTGTGATATACTGATTACATCCCCAGTAATTGAGGTTTACAATCCACTGTCCGGCAAAATACATGGCGATTCCAGGCAGTACCACAAATTTCTGGATGTCCAGATTTACGGGCTGATCAATGGTTGCTGATGTAACAGTTGGTTTTGGCATGATCATGTGAAAATGATCCGGTGCCTGCTTCATTAAATCATTTAACCCGGCAAGCGCCGAACCGCCGCTGCCGAATTTATCACTTACTATGGTTAAGGCAAGATATGTAGTGGCAAATCCGCCGATGATTAATACAGCCACTTGAATTACATCCGTATAGCCTATTACCTTCATACCTCCCAATGTAATGATCAGGGCAAAGAGCATTAAAACAATCATGATGATATGCAGATAGGTACCCCCCAGCAAACCATTGATGGCTACGGCTCCGAGATAGAGTATAGAAGTGAGGTTTACAAATACATATAAGAAGAGCCAGAAAACAGCCATAATCAATGCCACGGATTCATTATACCTTGTTTTTAAAAATTGAGGCATAGTGAATATCTTATTCTTCAGATAAATAGGCATGAACCAGATGGCAATGATAATCAGCGCCAGGGCGGCAATCCATTCATAAGCAGAAACGGCAATCCCTACAAAATACCCTTCACCACTCATGCCAATAAATTGTTCTGCAGAAATATTGGATGCGATCAGTGATGCGCCAATAGCCCACCATGTTAAGGATCCTTCGGCCAGAAAAAAATCTTTTGTATCAGCAGCCAGTTTCTTCTTTCTATTATAAATCCAATATCCGTAAGAAGCAACTATAACAAAGTAAATCAGGAATACGATATAGTCGATTGTTGAAAGTGAACTCATAAAAGGGTGATTAATTATGTTGATTATTTATATGCTGATTCATTCCATTTTAACTGGCTCCTGAATTCCGGTATAGTAGTATGTTTGCCTATATGCATCAATTCAATCCCTGCGATAGATGCAAAATCCTGCAGCACTTCAATACCCAGGTTCTGGCTATAAACAGTATGGTGGGCGCCACCGGCCAAAATCCAAGCAGTACATCCTGTATTCATGTTTGGTAGTGGTTTCCACAATACACGGGCAACCGGTAGTTTAGGTAATGCATTTTTTGGTTTAACAGCTTCCACTTCATTTACGATCAGGCGGAATCGGTTTCCCATATCAACCATCGTTGCATTCAATGCTGCGCCACCATCAACATTGAATACCAATCGTACTGGATCTTCTTTCCCGCCGATGCCCAGTGGATGGATCTCGCAGGAAGGCTTTGTATGGGCAATGGAAGGGCATATTTCAAGCATATGAGACCCCAGGACCATATTTTTTCCCGGTTCAAAATGATATGTATAATCTTCCATAAAGGAATTGCCGCCCGGTAATCCTGCTGCCATTACTTTCATGGCTCGTAAAAGCGCTGCCGTTTTCCAGTCACCTTCAGCCCCAAAACCAAAACCATCTGCCATGAGCCTTTGTGTGGCAATACCCGGTAATTGAACCAGCCCATGTAAATCTTCAAATGTATCGGTATAGCCTTTAAAATTACCGGATTCCAGAAATTGGCGAATGCCTAATTCGATTTTTGCTGCTTCCCGTAATGATGCATGCTGTTTCCCGTTTTTCTTTAAAGAACCGGAGAGTTTGTATTCCTTATCGTATATCTCACATAATTCTTCAACGCTTTTTTCTTTTACTTTTTTGATGGTTGCCACAAGGTCTCCTACGCCATGTGTATTTACGCTATAGCCAAAAACCAATTGTGCTTCAACTTTATCTCCTTCGGTTACGGCTACCTGTCTCATGTTATCGCCAAAACGAACAAACTTTGCCTGTTGTAAATCATGCCAGCCTGCAGCAGCCCGGCACCAGGAATTAATTTGTTCATGTATAGCTTTATCCTGCCAGTGACCTGTAACAACTTTCCGCTCTTTGCGCATGCGCGTCATGATAAAGCCAAACTCCCTGTCGCCATGTGCGCTTTGGTTTAGGTTCATAAAATCCATATCAATACTGTTCCAGGGAATGTCCCTGTTAAATTGAGTATGTAAATGAAGGAGTGGTTTTTGTATGATCTTTAGTCCGTTGATCCACATTTTTGCGGGCGAAAATGTATGCATCCAACAGATCAGCCCTATACAATTTTCAGCTATATTGGCTCGCTGGAAAAGGTTAAAAATTTCTTCCGGCGTTTTTACAACGGGCGTATAAATGATCCTGACCGGAATTGTTTTTGATGAGTTAAATGCAGCGGCAATTTTCTGTGCATGTTCCGCCACTTTTTCAAGGGTTTCAGGGCCATATAAATGTTGACTGCCCGTTACGAACCACACTTCAAATGATTTTAAATCCGGTAAGCTCATAAAATATTTTTAAAAAGTGTATAGATAAGTAGCCAAAAATTTATAAAAGATGTTAAACGAGTATTTAATATTTTATCATGGCAAGTTTAACCAACTATTGCCCGTAATAAGAATCATGGCCATGTTTCCTGTCGTAATGTTTTTTAATCAGCGCCTCTTTTAATTTTGCAGCCTTTGGATTTATTTGTTCTGTCAGCCAGGCCATTTGGGCAACTTGTTCCAGCACTGCCGCATTATACACTGCTTTTTCGGCGTTTTTCCCCCAGGTAAATGGGGCATGGTTGCCAACCAGTATCATTTCCACTTCTTCATAATTCAGTTTTCTTTCTGCAAAACAATTCAAGATCTGGAATCCTGTTTCATGTTCATAATTTCCCTCAATCATCTGGTCGCTCATCGGAGGGGCACATGGGATGTCGACTGTGTTATGGTCGGCATGAGTGGTTCCGTAAATTGGGATATCACGAAGTGATTGAGCCCATGCAGTAGCATAAACAGAATGTGTATGTACAATGGACCCTATCTTATTCCAGTGCTTAAACAGGACAGCATGTGTTTTTGTATCAGAAGAGGGGCGCAATGATCCGTCGATCGTGTTGCCGTCAAAATCTACTATAACTATTTTTTCCGGAGTCAATTCTTCATAAGGTACCCCGCTCGGTTTAATGGCAAATATTTTTTTTTCATGATCTGCAACACTGACATTGCCAAAAGTAAATAACACCAGCCCAAGTTGGGGCAGTTGCATATTTGCACGGTAACATGATTCCCGTAGTTGTTTATATTGGCCCATATATGTTAAAATGATGGTTCACTAAAAGATGATCATTAAGCCGCAAATGTTGTAAATGTTTTAGGGTATTCTAAATTTATTATGAAACGGTAATCTCTCTGCATCATTTATAATTAGCTTTCCAGGAAAGCTCCAAGTTTTTTGTATTGGAGGTATCTTTTCTGAAAAAAATCAACTTTTTGGTGATTGGGAAAATATGTTTTTTCAAAACCCGATCCCATGGCAAGCATCGCATCTTCCACTTTTTCATAGATACCTGCGGCTGTTGCTGCAAACATAGCCGCACCCAATGCACAGGTTTGCTCGCTTTTATGAATACGGATAGTCATATTCATAACATCAGCCATCATTTGCATGATAAATGGTGATTTCTTTGCAACACCACCCAGACCAATTAATCCTTTCACCGGAATGCCTTCTTCCATAAACCTTTCAACAATTGATTTTGCTCCGAAGCAGGTTGCTTCAACCAATCCATAGAATATTTTTGGAGCATCAGAAGAAAGATCAAGGTTTATTATAGCACCTTTTAATTGCTGGTTTGCATCAGGTGTTCTCCTGCCATTCATCCAGTCTTCCGCTAATACTCCATTTTCATCAGGTTCCAATAAAGAGGCCTTTGCAGATAATTCCACAATGAGTTTTTGGCTTATCTCTTCCTGTAGTTTTTCTGCAGTCGCTTTATCTATAATCGTAGAATTAACCAATAAATTTTTAACAGGCCACTCAAGGATTGATTTAAACCATGCGTATATATCGCCAAAAGCAGATTGCCCCGCTTCGAGACCTATCATGCCGGGTATGATCGATCCATTTACCTGTCCGCATATACCTTTCACACAATTGCCTTCTATATCACTTGCCGGAGCAATTAGCATATCGCAGGTGGATGTTCCCATAACCTTGCTTAAATGATATGGTTCAATTTGCCCGCCAACAGCGCCCATATGTGCATCAAAGGCGCCAACACCAACAATAACATTTGTATCCAGCCCAAGACGAGTTGCCCATTCAGGACACAAATATCCGGCGGCTTTATCTGATGTGCATGTCTGGTTAAATAGTTTTTCTCTAAAGCCATTAAGTAAAGGATCCAGGCTTGCAAAAAAACTGTTCGGGGGTAAACCGTCGAACTCTTCGGCCCATAAGGCTTTATGCCCGGCACTGCAAACACTTCGTTTCATCTTCCTTATATCTGTTCCCCCGGTTAAAAGGAATGGTATCCAGTCGCAGTGCTCTACCCATGATGCTGTTTGGTTTCTGACTTCCTTATCGATTCTTAAAATATGTAACAGTTTCGCCCAGTACCATTCGGAGGAATAAATACCACCAACATATTTCAGGTAATTGACTGGAAATTTTTCAGCATGGGCGTTTATTTCTGCTGCTTCCCGGACGCTGGAATGATCCTTCCAAAGCACAAACATGGCATTGGGATTATGCTCAAATCCCGGTAATAAAGATAATGGGGTGCCTGATGCATTGACTGCAACTGGCGTAGAACCAGTTGTATCTATGGAAATGGCTTTAACGGCATGGGAAATGTCTTTTCCTGCTTGCTGCAGACACTGCCTGATGGTAAATTCGAGACCTTCTGTATAATCAAGCGGATGTTGCCTGAATTGGTTGGCTGATGTATCACAATAAAGTGCATTTCGCCAACGGGGATAATAGAATATGGATGCTGCAATTTCCTGGCCATTACCAGCGTTTGCAATAATCGCTCGAACCGAATCTGTTCCAAAGTCAACGCCAATCACATAATTGTTATTCTTCATGAGCAGGCAATCATTATAGGTGTCAAAATAACACTTATTAATTTATCAACAAAAAAATTCATATAAAATCATTTGGATTTGGTATGAATCGTAGAATGTTATGAAAGTTCGCTTTATAGTGTTTTTTGTCCAGTTTGTAGTAAAACGCACCTTTTCTTGAACTGTCTTTGTCTTTTTCAGTAAGTTTTAATAATAATCCTGTGGAGAGAATTTTTCTGCTGAAATTCCGCTTATCAAAACTGGTATTGTATACTTCTTCAAATAGATTCTGCAGCTGTGGAAGGGTGAATTTTTCGGGCAATAATTCAAATAGGATGGGATGAAGTGAGGCCTTATACCTCAGTTTTGCCCTTGCCATGTTCACCATATCGTGATGGTCAAAGATGAGTTTTGGAATTTTCTTCAACGGGAACCATGCTGCCTGAAACTGGTCACTCAGTTGATCTTTATATTTGTTCAGGTCAAGCAGGGCGAAATAAACAACGGAAATAGTTCTTTCTAACGGGTCTCGTTCGGGATTTCCAAAGGCATATAGTTGTTCCATATATACTTTGTCCAGGCCTGTCAATTTCAGTAAAATCCGGTTAGCCGCAGCATCCATGCTTTCACCTGGCTCAACAAAACCACCCATGAGGCTCCAATGCCCTTTTTGAGGCTCAAAACCCCGTTTGATGAGTAATAATTTCAATTCATTTCCATCAAAACCAAAAATGATACAATCCACAGCAACTAAAATCCTGGTTTGTTTTGAATATTTATGCATAATCCCTGTTTGATATATTCAAAAGGTCAACTTTATTGCTTTAATATATATACTTAATGAAAGTATGCAAATATGTTAATAAATGTAATTATGACAATTGTTTATTTAATATCTTCATTATCGAAATTTCTTTAAACCATGCTATGCGTTATGAAAAAAATATGCTGTTCTTTTCTGCTTTTTGTTTTGCTATATTCAGCTGCCTGTAATTCCGGTGATACAGATAAAGGAAAAAGTGATACTGTACAATCTGTTGTTCCAACAGAAATTTCTTTGCCGGGCATTGCCGCGTTTGATTCTGTAGTCAATGGTAAAAAAACAAGCCTTTTTTATCTGACAAATAAGAATAACCTGAAAGCTGCGATCACAAATTATGGCGCAAGGATGGTTAGTTTGCTTGTTCCAGACAAGGCCGGAAAGCCGAGAGATATTATTCTTGGGTTTAATTCATTAAACGGGTTCATGAGTTCCAGTGAAAAATATTATGGTGCTATAGTAGGCCGCTATGGTAACAGGATTGCCAGGGGTAAATTCAGCCTCGATGGGAAATCTTACCAGCTGGATATTAATAATAGTCCCAATACACTGCATGGCGGTAGCACGGGATTTCACAGCAGGATCTGGGATGCGGTTCAATTGGATAGTCAGAAGGTTGCACTTAGCTATGTTTCTGTTGATGGAGAAGAGGGTTATCCGGGTACTGTTACAGCCAAGGTTATTTATACCCTTACGGATAATGATGAATTGAGGATTGACTATGAAATCAAAACAGATAAAAAAACCATTATTAATATCACAAATCATAATTTTTGGAATTTGAATGGGGAGGGCAGTGGCACTGTAAATCAGCATGATCTAATGATAGAAGCTACAACCTTTAATCCTGTGGATTCCACATTAATACCACTGGGTGTTAAATCAGTTTCCGGAACGCCTTTCGATTTCATTACATTTCATAAGATTGGAGAAAGATTGGATAGTGGAGATCTTCAGTTAAAATATGGAAAAGGGTACGATCATAATTTTATTTTAGATAAAGGCATTACAATTGAACCGGGTTTGGCTGCGATTGTAAAAGGAGATCTATCTGGTATCAATATGGAAATTTTTACAACGGAACCGGGGATACAATTTTATGGGGGGAATTTTATGCAAGGGAAGAATACCTTAAAAAGTGGGGCAAAAGATGATTACAGGACAGCATTTTGCCTGGAGACACAACATTTCCCCGATAGCCCAAATCAACCCAGTTTCCCAACAACCATATTGGAGCCTGGAAAAGTATACAGAAGTACCACCTTGCATAAGTTTTCTACTGCTAAATAAGAACTAATAAAAAGTAAAAAAAAGCAAAAAGGCACAGGTATTCCAGGAAATGAAAACTATTAAAATTTGACTGGTCGTTCGTTTTAATTTTGTGCAGCAAAGCTTATTCTATCGATGTAAGATATTTTTTATGTGTTCTGTTTATTTGCGTTTTAGAAATGATTGTAAACCTTCAACTGCATCTGTTCATCCGATTCTTAATATCAATGACATTTCTACAGGTACATGATTCTACGCAAATAACTTTTGATTAGATAAAAATATTATCATGCAGGCACTATTTTGTAACAGGCCGGGTGAATTCGCATATAAGGATATTCCAAAGCCGGAATTGATACCGGGTCATGCAATTATTAAAGTGAAAAGGATTGGAATCTGTGGCACCGATTTGCATGCATTTGAAGGAACACAGCCTTATTTCGATTATCCCAGGATTTTAGGCCATGAAATTTCAGGGGAACTCGTAGATTTTGACAATGCACCCGGGTTTAATAATGGTGAAGCAGTCACTTTTATTCCCTATTTGAATTGTGGTCAGTGCATCGCCTGTCGAAATGGGAAGCCAAATTGTTGTTGTGATTTGAAAGTTTGTGGTGTTCATATAGATGGCGGTATGCAAGAGTATTTCCGGGTTCCTTCATCATCGCTCATTCATGGCAGCGATTTGGGATATGAGGCCCTGGCATTGGTTGAACCTTTGGCAATAGCCGCCCATGGTGTAAGAAGGGCAGGAGTTTCCAACGAAAACTTCGTATTGGTCATTGGTGCGGGCCCAATTGGCATGGGGACAATGGAAATGGCAAGACTAAACGGTGGTAAAGTTATAGCCTTGGATGTAAATGAAAAAAGGTTGCAGCATTGTAAAGATGTTTTGAAGATAGAACATTGTATCAATCCGCTTAAAGATCATGTTGTGGAATCATTAATGCATTTCACGAATGGGGAAATGCCCACAGTGGTAATAGATGCTTCCGGAAACAAACAGGCAATTGAAAGGGGACTTGAATACCTGGCAAATGGTGGCGTTTATGTTTTGATAGGGTTACAAAAAGATTTCTTTTGTTTTAGCCATCCTGAATTTCACAAAAGGGAAGCCACATTAATGAGTAGCCGTAATGCCACCCGTCATGATTTTGAAAGGGTGATTAATAGTTTGAAAAAGGGAGAAATATTACCAGCATCTTATATAACCGATCGGGTGTCCTTTCATGATCTGACAAATAATTTTTCAAAATGGCTTGACACGTCAACCGGCACCATTAAGGCTATGGTTGAAATGTGGTGAATAAAATTTTCTTGCAAAACAGGTTTGCATACAGGTTCATTTTTTTTGATCCAGATTCATATTGGGTTGACCAGGAAAATATACCATAACTGCTTCCTTCAGTACTTTTTCTTTATCCAATGTCATTATTTTTGTTTGTTTGTTTACAAACATTTCCATCTGGTCGGTATAATGCGGAGAATTTTTATTGGAGGATGCGCCATATGCATTAATGGTTTCCATGATAGGCAACCCATTTTTAGGGAATCGTACCAGTTGTATATAAGAGTCGCCTACATATCCTTTTAAAGTTCCGTTGGGTTGTTGCCGGCTGTACATAGCGGTTAATACATCGGGCAAGCCCCACAATGGAAGTACCTTATCTCCCCTTATGTGTTTTTGCAATTGCCCCAGGCTGATTCCTGTTTTGCCAAAATATTGTAATTGGTGTTTTTTTACATACCGGAAAGATTCAATAATCTGTGCAGTATTGAGATTGTAATTAGTCCATTCGGTTCTTTTGGACGAAGCATATTGATAGAAAAGCGCAAAGATGGCTGCACCTTTGCTGGCTGTATCACTTTTACGGTCCCATTGCTGATAATCCGATATGATATCAAAAAGATCAGTATAGTCATTTGCATTGATCAGTTCAATGGAATCCAGATTATATAAATATCTAAGGCGATGAGGCAATTGGCCATCATATTTTATTTTTTTAAAGACTTCATAATCTAATTTATCAAGAGGTGTTATAAGCTCAGTGAATCGCTGACTCCTGTTGTTGTGATACATTTCATAGTCGCTTGTTTTATCAAATTTTTCGGGATTCAAATTGTCTTTTGTTGAAGTAGCCAGGAAAGGAGAGTGGTTTGTATTAAAAAGGTAACCACTTTCAGGATTTATATACTGAGGCAGGTCTGCAATAGGATGGAAATCATGCCATAGTGTTGCAGAAGTATTTCCAGGAAGGGTGCTGTTCCAGAAATAACCATTTTCTTTATTCCGCAGGGGCATTTTACCTGCGCTGATATAAAAGATCGTATCAAATTTATCGGCATATACAATATTAAAAAGGGGTAATGCCTGCATGGATATTGCCTCATAGAAGGAAGTAAAAGAATTTGATTTGCCCATTCTCCACCATTGTTCCATACCCCTTATATCCATATTCGCCGTAAAGCGTAAAGAGAATGTTCCTTTTTCGTTGCGGATGGTTGGACCATATTTACTCCACAAAGCATTTTTACCCACTTTGACAGGAATACCTTTTACTTTCAATTGAATTTTTCTTGATTCAAGATTGATCCATTGTCCATCGAACTCATACTGATTTTTATTGACTGGATTTATTTTTAACTGGTATACATCAATTTTGTCCATATTATTAACAGTATGGGCCCAGCCAAGGGATTCATTTACCCCGGCTAAAACAGTAAGCGCCCCCGGGAATAAAGCTCCAAGGATATTTGTTCCCTCATCACTGCAGAGATGTGCTTCATACCATCCCACAGGGCCTTCCAAAGGTTGATGCGAATTGATTGCGAGAAATGCTTCCCCAGTTGTTGTTTTATTAGGATGAATAGCAAAAGCATTTGAACCAGTTGGTTCAAATCCGGGAATCAAAGGAAGCTTACCTTTGAATATCTCGGGAAGTGCCTGTTCAAGTCCACTGATCATACAAAGGGAAAACACAACGGTGGTTAAATAATCTTCAATAGTTGCAGGGAAAGCATTTTTAACACGCACTTTTTTCGGATGTGCATGGGCATAATCATTCATTCCTTGTATATATGCTTTAACCTGTTTAAGAAATTCCGGAGATATGGTTTCCATTTTTTCTTTTACAATATCGCGGCAACGCAATAATGCAACAACATAATCTGCTTCAGCCCCTTTTCGTCCTATTGACCTGCCAAGCATCCCTTTTCCGGCGAGAAATGAACTCTGTATATCATAAAAATCATCCTCAGCATGTGCCCATGCCAATCCATAAGCAAGATCCGCATCTGTTTTGCCAAAAATATGCGGAACGCCAAACGAGTCTCTTGCAATCCGTACATCCTTAGGGTTAACCTGTGCCTGTGAGATATACGGCAAAAGGAAAATCAGCAGAAGATAATATTTCATGTTTGAAAATAATTGCATGGTAAATTATTCAATAAGATAGAATTCTTTAATCAATAATTTTCTTTTTTAAATCAGTTGATATCCACTTACTTTTATCCACTGGATATTTTATTTTTTTTCAACCGTCAACCGTCAACCGTCAACTGTCAACCGAATAAATGATCTACCTCAAACTCATACTTGTTGCACTTTTCTGGGGAGGTACTTTTATTGCAACCCGCATTGCTGCACAAACTTTTGAACCTTTCATGGGGGCTTCAATACGCTATATTATCGCCAGTGTTTTCTTGATACCTATAGCATGGATTACCAAGCGCGATTTTCTGAAAGTAACCAGTAAGCAATTTTGGCAACTTTGCCTGCTGGGCTTTTCAGGGATTTTTGCGTATAATTTTTTCTTTTTCAAGGGACTTAAACTGGTTCCAGCCAGTCATGGTGCATTACTGGTTGCGCTTAATCCCATCATGGTAATGCTTTTTTCTGCCTGGCGGTATGGGGAAAAGATCAGGCCTGTAAGCATTTTAGGAATGTTAATTTCATTAAGTGGAGTAGCGTTGGTCTTATCCAGAGGGAATCTTTTGGAACTTTTCTCTGGCTTTCAATGGGGAGATGCTTTTATGCTTGGATGCCCTGTTACCTGGGCTATTTATACGCTGGCAGGTAAAGATGCTTTGAAGACAACCACCCCTTTGCAAGCATCAGCATGGGCTTCCATGACCGGATGCGTAATGTTGTTATTATTTTCAGGTACAGAAACTTTTCCGGATTTTGTTCCGGGCAAAGTGTGGATTGCACTGGCTTACCTTGGTATCATTGGTACCGTTTTGGCCTTTGTTTGGTACTATGAAGGAGTCATGAAACTTGGCGTTACAAAAACAGCAATTTTTAATAACCTTGTCCCTGTATTTGCGTTAATTTTATCGGTATTTATATTAAAAGAGCAAGTACAAATCTACACATATATAGGTGCCGCATTAGTGATTGGCGGAGTTTTTATAATCAACAGGTTTTAAGGAGACCAATTATTAAAAATAAAATGAATGTAGCATTTGAATATTTGGTTTCAAAAGTTCATTTTAAATCTGCGAAGCTTTTTCATTCAAAATTCCCTGTTCAATATTCTTTATTCCATTCACTCTTCCAGGATAAACCTGCAAAGCCTGCTCCAGGCAATCCATCGCTGCATTTATTGAATCGAGGTTGAGTACGTATGCCAGTCTTACCTCATTTTTCCCCAAACCGGGAGTGCCGTAGAAGCCAGTTGCCGGAGCAAGCATTACTGTTTGGTTTTGATATGAGAAAGACTCAAGGAGCCATTGGCAGAAATGGTCGCTATCGTCAATGGGTAACCGGGCAATTGCATAAAAAGCACCTCCGGGGTTAGGGCAGAAAACGTCTGGCATGCTATTAAGTCTTTTTACCAGGAGATCCCTTCGGGCAAGGTATTCAGATTTAGGTTTTTCAAAATAAGACGCCGGCAGGTCTACAGCGGCTTCGCCCAGAATCTGTGCTAAACCCGGGGGGCTCAGCCTCGCCTGTGCAAATTTCATAGCTATATCATATACAGCTTTGTTGCGGGTTACAAATGCGCCAATTCTTGCGCCACAGGCGGAATATCTTTTTGAGATAGTATCCATCAAGATCACATTCTCGTCTAATCCTTCAAGGTGCATCGCGCTTACATAATCACCATCATAACAGAATTCGCGGTATGCTTCATCTGAGAAGAGATAAAGATTATGCTTAAGGCAAATGGCTTTTAGTTTCTCCATTTCTGCGCGACTGTAGAGATAGCCCGTTGGATTATTCGGGCTGCATACTACAATAGCCCTTGTTTTAGGCGTTATCACTTTTTCGAAATCTTCCATGGGCGGTAAAGCAAATCCGGTTTCAATGTGGGATGTTATGGGAACAACATTTACTCCGGCCATTACTGCAAACCCATTATAATTGGCATAAAAGGGTTCGGGTATGATCACTTCATCGCCGGGATTAAGGCAACTCATAAAACCAAAGATAATGGCCTCGCTGCCTCCTGCAGTGATCATGATTTGATTTGAAGTAACATCTATGCCTACACGCTTATAATATTCAACTAATTTTTTACGGTAACTTTCATTTCCTGCACTATGACTGTATTCCAATACCCGTATATCGGCTTTTCGAACTGCATCCAGAATAGCCGGAGGGGTTTCAATATCCGGCTGACCAATATTGAGGTGATAGACCCGGATTCCTTTTTTCTTGGCTGATTCTGCATAAGGAACCAGTTTGCGGATAGGAGAGGGCGGCATCAGCCTGCCCCTGTCTGAAAGTTGTAGCATGATTCAAAGGTAGCTGGATTGATTTATTTAGCCAAGATCGAATAATATAGATATTTCTTCCCCTTTAAGAAGCTGATATTGGTTTCTGCTGGCTCTTTTTGAAAAAAGCCTCCTGTATCCGTGTTATTTAATATGAAAACTATTCATGCCGGGTTTCAAGGGGTATTTCTTTCCATTCCAGATGAAAGTACCACTGATACCCGGGGGGATATCTATTTCGGCTTGCATAGTCATGCCCTTTACCTGGTAGTTTACACTGATACTTCCTGCAGGATGAGGCATCCTGCCTTTTAGTGATTGAAGTTTACCGGGCCTTGGTTCAATCTTAATTGTATTAAATCCCGGGGCATCACTTTCAATACCCAGTACAATTCGGAAAAATTCGATATTGGGGCTCGCTCCCCAGGCATGGCAATCAGATCGGGTGGCATTTATATCAGATATTTCTGCCCAGGTGGTCATCCCCATTTTTAAATTATCTTTCCAGGTATCCAGCCAATCAATGTATTGATTACCCATGCCAGCCATAACAAGTGCCTGGTGGACGTAATATTTAAAGTATATCGTTGAAGGAGCCAGCTCGTTATTAAGTAAAATTTGCTTCGCAATCTGCTCTGTTTCTTTTAGGGTGGCCGTATGTGTTAGTATCGCCAGTGCGTTTACATGCTGTGAAAAAATGGTTTTCTCTTCAGTGTCTGCAAATAATTGATCTCTGGCGATAAAGTATCTATTACGGATCGAGGCTTTTAATAATATTGCAGCATCCTGATACTCTTTGGATTTGGCTGGTATGCCGAGTTTGTTTTCCAATTCTGCCGCCAGTTGTAATGCCCAAAGTAATTGAAGGTCCAGTGCTGCCGAATGCCCGTTTTTCCCAATGGGGGCTACTCCCGCATCCCATCCCGGAGATTCACACCAGTCTGTAAAATTCCAGTAAGGGGTACCTTTTAAAGAGCCATCAGACTCCTGGTATTTACTGAAAAACCAGAGTACCTGTCGCATTCCTGCAAGATGTTCTTTTACAAAATTTGTGTCGGGCCTGTACTTCCAGTAATCATGTAACATTCCGATCCACCAGAGGGCAAATGGGGGGATTTGTTGAGAATTTCTTGTAGGGTACCGGCTAAGCGTGATACCTTCAGCCATCCTTGATTGATCAAGCTGGTTGATGGCATTACGCATGAGTTTATCATCGCCAGCGTTATATAAAGAAACCAGGGCCTGTATTCTTGTATCACCAACATATTGTAACTGCTCATAATAAGGACAATCCATATAGGTCTCCATGGCGCATAAACGTGCCGTATGCCATCCGGTGGAAAAAATTTTATCAAGTGTATCATTCCCTGTTTCGAAACTGGCTTTTAATAAAAATGGATAACCAGTGAACAGGCTGTGTAAATCATCAATGATCAAAGCTTCATCGCGTGTTTCAATAGTTACCTGTACATATCTGAAAGTTCTGTAAACGAGTGTGGTGAAAGTCTGATTGTCTTTTCCATTAGGAATGATAACATCCCGAACGCCTACAAATCTTTTGTTCTCTATCTCATTTCGGTTGCCTTTTTTATTTTGAGCACGCCAGTCTTTTTTACTGCCTTCATCAATATAAAGCGCCTCAGCATAACCGATTGTTATCCTGGCGTCTTTTCCTTTACTGAATTCAAGAATAGGATAAGCATTGGTTAGTTCGCCCTGGTCGAGTATAAAAGATATTTTTTTGTTTGGATCAATGGTGAATGAATGTTGCGTAAGTGGAAATCCGGAGGGGATCGATATTCCCTCACTTCTTGATACTGACTTGAATTTTTGCCCGGTTAATTCCATTTGGGGAATATTCCTGGGCACAAGCATCCACCCTTGTGAAAAGGTGAAAACTCCTTTTGGGACACCCCTGGATATTTCTGAAGCCTGTTTCCATGCACCCGCATCATATCCTTCCTTATTCCAGCCCGATGGGAAAAGTTTATAATCAATTTGCTCTCCCGGCCCGGCCACATAATAAGAGTAAATCAAATCTGGTTTAAGGGGTGAATAACTTTGGTCTTTTACTGCTAACCAGGTTTTATTTGTGTTTATTATGGACTCTCTTTCGCTGTTACCCTGTAATATGAAAGCTGTACGATAGCTGATTTGTGCCTCAGGGGCTTCTTCCCCGTACTGCCATACAATGGCGCCGATAATATTTTTACCCGGCTTTAAAAAAGGGGCAATATCAACTGTTTCGTATTGCCAATGATAAATTTCACTCCTTGCCGGACCTAAAGAAACAAGGCTCCCATTAACATATAGCTTATACCGGTTATCTGCTGAAACATGAATGATAAAATGCAAGGGTTTATCAGTTAAATTGAATTCTTTTCTGAAATATTGTATGGCGTAAGAATGTGGCTCGGCATCGTTGGATGAAATCCAGAATGCATCCCAGGTTTTTTGGGTAATTAATGGGCTTGTTGTTTGTGCATTTGCTTGAGAAATAAATGCTGAGAGAATAAAAAGTACAATCCATCCTTTTTTCATTTTCAACAAGTTTCAGGAAAATTACACTATTCAAATAAGATAGGCCGGGAAAAAGTAGATTATAAATAATGAAAGAAGTAGTATAGTTAAAGTTTTAAAAGGGAACAGTATAACAACGTAATGCGTTTACATAACATTTTTTAAATTTATATTTTGCCGATAGGATTTATCATATTAATCTTATATGCCTTAAAATTTGTTCTAGTGTTAATTTAATGTTTTAAGGAAAACAAACTCGGCTAATAAAAATATTTAGCCCACAGAGTACCGCAGAGGTAATAGAGTGCCATAGAGAATACAAAAATATGGGCCTGAGGCCCTCCATTCTTTCTCTGCGGTACTCTGTGGGCTTATATTTTAAATTACATCTTAGTCCCTGCTTACGATTATTTCCAAATTAGTATAAGGTCAGAATCTGTAACATATTTAATTAGCACAACAGCTTATGATTTAGGCTGGCTAAATGGTAATTCCCTATCAAAAGATAATCAGAATATTTACTGCATTAAGAAATTTTGGGTGGCATAAATTTCTTTCGTACATTATATCCAAAACATCCCAAAATGAAGCTTAACCAACGTTTAGCAGGATTCATTTCTTTTTTAGCCTTGTTTTTTATATGCCTGGGTTCAAACGCTCAGGATGCAAAGTTGCAGGACACAACCGGCAAAAAAAAGAAAGCAAAGTCTGATACAAGTGCCAAAAAAATAAAATTATTTAAGGATGATGTTCCACTTCAAATGACCCTTACAACAGATGTACGGCAACTTACGGGTGAAAAGTCAAAGGAAGCTTTTCAAAAAGCTATCGTAACCTTAAAGCTGCCGGATAGTACCCTGGTTAAAGAAGAAATTGAATTGCGCGCCCGGGGTAATTTTCGCAAGGATTATTGCTATATCCCTTCATTAATGCTAAATTTCAAAACAGTTGATGTCAACAAAATGGCGTCCCTTGAAAAAATGAAAATGGTTTGTACCTGCAGAATGGGAAAAGAATTTGAGCCATTGGTCATAAAAGAATATCTCTCATATAAAATGTTCAATACACTTACTGATATGAGTTTTCGGGTCAGGCTGGTAAATGTAACTTTTATTGACAGTGAAGGGAAAAAGAAGCCAATTAGTCAATACGGTTTTCTTATTGAAGATGTGGATGATATGGCAAAAAGGAACGGTTGCAAGGAACTTGAGCTCAAGAAACTCCCTGCTGAAGCCTCAAATCGCAAGTTTATGACCATGGTTAACCTGTTTCAATATATGATTGGTAATACAGACTGGTCTGTGCCAGGAGATCATAATATCAAACTTATCCAGCCCAGGGACAGTGCAAATGCCCGGCCATTTGCTGTTCCATATGATTTTGATTTTTCAGGATTGGTTGATGCGCCATATGCAATTCCAGACGAACAACTGGGCACCACATCAGTTAAGGAAAGGGTTTACAGGGGTTTCCCGAGAACAATGGAAGAACTGCAGGAATCTATTGTAAATTTTAATGCAAAAAAGATTGAAATATATAAATTGGTCACGGATCAGGAACAACTTGATAAAAGATCAAAGGATGATATGATCAAATATCTTGATGAATTTTACAAGATCATTAATGATCCCGGAAGTGTAAAAAAGGAATTTATAGAAAATGCGAGGATCAATTAAATGAAAAAGCCCCAATCATTCATTGGGGCTTTTTCATTTAATGCTTTAAATATGTAAAATCAATTCACCACTTCGCCAGTTATTTTTATTTCTACAGGGTAATCATATCCCTTAACTTTTACAAAAATTCCTTTTTCAAATACACCTGGTGCCGCAGCGTTAAATCCGGCTTTAACTTTGTCGGATTTACCTTTCATGATTGGTGTTGGGGGCCATGTTGGTGTTGTACATCCGCATGAAGCTGTAGCATTTTCAATAATCAATGGAGCATCGCCAATATTGGTAAACTCAAAATCAAATGTTACCGGAACACCCTGTTTGATTTTGCCGAAATCATGTTTCATTTCTTTAAACTTGATGACTTCATCAGCTTTCTTAACAGTTGTGCTTTGTGCATTAACTGCCACACTGATTCCAAAAACAAACAAGGCAAGGAATAATTTTTTCATGATACTGTTTGAATTTTAATTTTTAAAAATAGCTATGGAATTATTTTTGGGGGCAGACTGATCGGGTGTTTTCCAAACATTTCCTTTGATCTGTATGGTTTTTATCTGTCCCTTATTATAAAAAACTGTAATTGATTTCTCAAAAGGTCCTTCTGTTGCAGCATTATAACCCACAGTTATTTGCTGTGATGCACCTGGTGCAATAGGTTCTTTACTCCATTCCGGGGTTGTACAACCACATGATGCCTGAACATTTTCAAGTACCATCGGTTCATTGCCTGTATTTGTTACTTCAAAAATGTGAGTAACTGGTTTGCCCTGGGCTATTTTGCCAAAATCAAATTGTGTCTCCTTAAGCTTTAATTTATCTTCTTTTATAACATTTGGCTGTACAGCAGGTGTTTGAGCAGCTGCATATGCAAAACAGGAAAATATCAAAACGAATGAGAAAATATACTTCATTCCGGTTGTTTTTTCTTAAGGCTATTAAAACGCTAATACAAATCTACATATTGTTACCGTAAAAAGAAGGCTTTCGGGAATCCTTGCTTTTTTTTAACAATGCGGAATGAATAAGGGTATATATTTTATAAAAAAATGATTATCAATCAGTAATGCAATTTTTTCCGCAAAAATTGAATTTTCTGGTACCCGGAATTTCATATAATAAATTCAGGTAGTTTTGTCACATGGACTTAGCCGTTTCAAATGATATACTTGCCCAGGAAAAATTATCCTTTGATGCGTTCCGGGACGAAGTACTAAAAGATTATCGCCTGGCCTGTGAGAGCCGGCAGGCAAGTTTGCTTGGCCGTAAAGAAGTTCTCACCGGGAAAGCCAAATTTGGCATTTTTGGTGACGGAAAAGAAGTCCCCCAGGTTGCCATGGCAAAATTCTTCCGGCCTGGTGACTTTTACAGTGGTTATTATCGTGACCAGACTTTTGCATTTGCCAGTGGTTGTGCTACCATAACCGAGTTTTTTTCTCAGCTTTATGCAGATCCGGATACGGAAAACGATCCCCATAGTGCTGGCAGGCAGATGAATGCTCATTTTGCCACTCCATTAGTAAATGAAAATGGCCAATGGCGACCCCTGGCAAAACAAAAAAACCTGGCAGCAGGCCTGGCTCCAACTGCCGGACAGATGCCCCGGTCTCTGGGTTTGGCATATGCATCAAAAGCATTCAGGGAGATTGGAGCATTGCAAACCCTTACCGACTTGTCTGATAAAGGGGATGAAGTTTGTTTTTGCACAATTGGTGATGCATCTACCAGTGAAGGTCATTTTTGGGAAACATTAAATGCTGCATCTGTTTTACAGGTACCCCTTGCCGTTTTTGTTTGGGACGATGGATATGGGATCTCAGTTCCCAAGAAATACCAGACAACCAAAGGATCCATTTCTGATGCATTGCTGGGCTTCCAGAAAAAAGAAGGCACCAACGGGATTGACATTTATAAAGTAAAAGCATGGGATTACGCCGGGATGTGTGAGGTTTTTGAAGAAGGCATCAGGAAAGTGAGGTCAACTCATACTCCCGCTTTATTTCATGTGGAAGAAGTAACCCAGCCACAAGGGCATTCAACTTCAGGTAGTCATGAACGATATAAAACACCCGACCGGCTCGAATGGGAGCGGGAATGGGATTGTATCAGGCAAATGAGGGAATGGATTTTGGCCAACCAACTGGCATCTGATGAGGAACTGTCTGAAATTGAAACACAGGCCAAGAAACTTGTCCTGGAAAGCCGCCATCAGGCATGGGAACTATTTCTCAAGCCGGTTAAAGATCAGGTATCGCAAGCAGTTAGTTTACTCAGGGGACTTTCCGCACAGGTACTGGAAGATTATCCATCCATAGAAAAGATTACCGAATCGCTTGAAACTCATCGTGAGCCAATACGTCGTGATATTGTACAATCTGTAAGACAGGTAATAAACCTGCTTGGAAACAGTGATGAAACCAGGGAATTACGCGCTTATTATAAAGGTCTTCAAAAAGAAAATGAGGCTCTCTTTAATACCCATTTATATCATGAGGGTGCCAGGAGCCCCATGCTGATTGAAACAATTGAACCGGAGTTTGATGTGGATTCACCAATGGTCAACGGTTATGAGATACTGAATAAGTATTTCGATAAACTTTTTGAATCCAATCATCTTGTTCTTGCATTTGGAGAAGATGTTGGGCAGATCGGCGATGTAAACCAGGGTTTTGCAGGTTTGCAGGCGAAACATGGTAAACAACGGATTTTTGATACCGGTATTCGGGAACTAACTATTATGGGGCAGGGTATCGGTATGGCTATGCGCGGTTTAAGGCCAATTGCAGAAATTCAATACCTGGATTATTTATTGTATGGTTTGCAACCACTCAGTGATGACCTCGCAACATTGCATTTCAGAACCTGTGGCAGTCAATCTGCTCCGTTGATAGTAAGAACAAGAGGCCACAGGCTCGAAGGGATCTGGCATAGTGGTTCTCCCTTGGGCATGATCATTAATTCTCTTCGGGGGATACATGTTTGTGTACCACGCAATATGGTTCAGGCAGCTGGTATGTATAATACGCTGCTTGCAGGCAATGATCCGGCCATAATCATCGAATGCCTCAATGGATACAGGCTGAAAGAAAAACTTCCTGTAAACTTATTGGAATTCCGGGTGGCTTTGGGTGTGCCGGAAGTGATTAAGGAAGGAAGGGATCTTACCATCGTCTCTTATGGTTCAACACTAAGGATAATTGAAGAAGCTGCCCAAACACTTGAGCAATTAAATATAAGTGTAGAAATAGTTGACGTGCAAACCCTGCTGCCCTTTGATATTAATCACCTTATTCTGGAGTCACTTAAG
>JAHEEX010000327.1 GCA_024640465.1 Sphingobacteriales bacterium
GAATGGGAAAAGAGTGAAATTGTTATTCAATAAACTAAATCATGAATAAAGGAATGAAGATTCCCTTACTAATATTGTATCTTTTTTTTCTGCCAGTTAATCTGTGGTCGCAGCAACAACAACCGCTGTATAACCAAAAAGGTAATGATTTTATATTTTCTGAAGATAAACAAATAGATAGTCTTAAAGATAAATTTATCGTAGCTAATAGTGACACACTACGTATAACTATTCTGGAAAACCTCGGTCTTTTGTATGAGCGGGTGAACCGTGATTCTTCTTTAAAATATGGACTGGCTTCACTTGAATTGGCCAGGAAAATTGGTAATGTATATCGAGAAGCAAGAGCACTTGCTGGATTAAGTGGAGTGCTGCGTGAACAAGGAAAATTTGCAGAAGCGTTGGATGTTCTGTTTGCGGCGCTCAAAATTGCAGAAGACAATAATATTCCTCGTGAAGTTGCCAGATGTCATCGGCGACTTGGTGCTGTTTATAGAGAGTTAGAGAACTACCCAAAAGCACTGGAGTATTGCTTGATGGCATTGAAAGAAGACGAAGCTATCAATAATTCAAACAGTGCCATACTTGATCATATGGATCTTGGGCATTTATATGAGCGATTGGATCAGCTTGATTCAGCATTATTTCATTCAGAAATTGCTTTTAAACAAATGAGTGTAAAGGATAATTTCAGACCGATTTTATTACTGATCCTCGGAAATATCTATTTCAAAAAGGAAGACTACCCGATGTCTTCTTCATTTTACCATGTTGGTCTCGAAATCTGTGCAGAAACAAACAATTTTGGAACAGCATCAAGGATATGCAGGGATCTTGCACAAATGTTTTTAAAGTTCAATCAAAAAGATTCTGCATTTTATTATGCTTCATTAGGTTTTGAAAGCGGGCAGAAATCATCATACCAAAAAGGAATAATTCATAATGCGATTATCCTGGCCGGGTTATATGAATCTAAAGAACCAGCTTTGGCATTAAAATATTACAAATTGGCAAATGACGCCAAAGACAGTTTATTTGGCCCTGCTAATATTGAAACCCTGCAGAACCTTTTATCCCGGGAAGAAACAAGGCGAAATGAGTTGGAAACTGCAAAAACTAGCTTCAAAAATAAATTAAGATTTTATGGACTGTTGTCCTGTTCTTTGATAACGCTTATTGTTGCAGTAATCCTTTTTAGAAATAATAGAATAAAGAAAAGAGCCAATGCGCTACTATTTGAACAGAAGGAGGAGATTCGCTCAGCTCTAACCCAGCTTAAAACCACACAATCCCAACTAATTCAATCAGAAAAGATGGCTTCTCTTGGTGAACTAACTGCAGGTATAGCGCACGAGATACAGAACCCGTTGAATTTCGTCAATAATTTTTCTGAAGTAAATAAGGAATTGATCGATGAGTTGCAGCTCGAATTAAAAGCAGGTAAAATTGAGGACGCAATTGACATTTCAAATAATATCAGGGACAATGAAGAAAAGATTGGTCATCACGGCAAGCGAGCCGATGCCATTGTGAAGGGGATGTTGCAGCACAGTCGTACCACCAGTGGCGAAAAGCAGCCGACGGATATCAATGCACTGGCAGATGAATATCTGCGATTGGCCTATCAGGGTCTGCGCGCCAAAGACAAAGACTTTACTGCAACACTGAAAACCGGATTTGATCCATCCAATGGAAAGATCAATATCATTCCCCAGGATATCGGCAGGGTGATACTCAATTTAATCAATAATGCTTTTTATGCAGTGAATGAAAAGAAGAAAGTTGCCCCGCCGGATTACGAACCCACTGTTTGGCTGCAAACCAAAAGAACAATGGAGAAAGTGGAGATTTCGGTTAGGGATAATGGAAATGGGATGCCGGAAAAAATAAAAGAGAAGATTTTCCAACCTTTCTTTACTACAAAACCCACAGGCAAAGGAACAGGCTTGGGATTGAGTTTAAGTTATGATATTGTAAAAGCGCATGGCGGGGAGTTGAGGGTAGAGGCAAAGGAAGGGACAGGATCTGAGTTTATTATTATATTACCTGCTAATTGAATCATCCTTGTAAAATAAAAGGCGGCATTAATGTTTCACTAGTTTCAAATGAAAACCTATTATACATTTTTAATCGTGGTCCTGTTACAAATAGGACAAATGTACGCCCAGGTATCTGTCAATGATAGTCTAAACAAAATATTAAATAATGCAAATGATGATTCGTCAAAATATAAGGTTCAAATGCAGTTGACGGATTATTACATTGAAAAAAAACGCGACTCAGCTATATTTTTTTCAAATGCATGCATTGATCTTGCAAATCGGAATAATAAGTTCTTGGAAGTAGCATCCTCACTCACTGATAAGGGTCATGCATTAATGCATCAGCAAAAATATTCAGAAGCCTTTACATGCTTTATGGATGCGCTGAAAATTGCCAATGATCCTTCTTCCAACGGAAAAACATGGGAAATTGAAATGAATCCTCCCGGGGATGGAGAAAGACTGATGATACTTACAAAAGTGTACCAAAATTTTGCCAGCATGATGGCAAGTGCTAATAATAATGAAAAATCAAAAGAATTGCTTCTCATAGCAAAAAACATAGCTGAAA
>JAHEEX010000328.1 GCA_024640465.1 Sphingobacteriales bacterium
ATCAGAAACGGCATAGCCCCCGTCGCTCTGCCCTTCCGGACTTTGGAAAACGGGCATGAGGTGCAGAAAATTAACGCCCAGCTCTTGAAAATAATCGAGTTTACCCGACAAGTTTTTCAAGTTACCACAGAAACGATCAACATACAAACTCATCCCGGTGATCGTATTGCTGAGGAACCAATGTCCCTTTTCCAGTTTTTCATCATCCTTTTCTATGAGTGTACCCGGCCTTGACTGATGCGCTTTTACAATGGTCTCTATCAACTTTACATATTGCTCCTCCCCTGCAGGATGGGAACGATAGAGTTCCTGATAGAGGTCGTGAATGGATGCTGCGTTGGCCACAAGCCGGGTATAAAATGTACTGTCCTTACCGGCGATATCAATATTACTGCCTGATAAAATGGCGAGAATCTTATTATGTAATGAATGCCTGTACACGTTTCTTATTTCTTATTGAAAAATCTGGTTACTTAAATGTTTGAATGCTTCCATGGCGCCAAGGTACTCACAGGTACGCGCACCTGCTTTATTGGCGTTTACTACAATCTTACGCCATTCTTCAACAGAAAGACCGTGCATACTATCCTGGTTAAGCTGGCTTAACTGGTACAATACAGCGCCAACAAAAGCATCGCCGGCTCCGGTTGTATCAACCGGCGTAATGGGAATACTGGGAATGATCTCAGTATGCGATCCATGCCTCAGGTAAGTACCATCTTTCCCCAGGGTTATGGCAAAAACACCTTTTGTGTGATTTTTGAGTTGAACTGCCGCTTCATCAAGCGTAGAGGTTCCGGTAAGTAACATTGCTTCTTCATCGCTTAGTTTGAAGAAATGACATCGATCCAAAAATACCCAGGACTGGTCTATGAATGATTGCAGGTTATGCTGAAAAAGCAGGTGACGGTAGTTGGGATCAAAACTGATGAAAGACTTCGTTCCGGCAACCTGGTCCAACAATCCTTTATAAGCAGAATGCAATGGCCCAGGTAGAAAACCGGTTGCAGAACCAAAATGCACGATGGCATAATTTTCATCTCCGATGCCTTTTAAGTCATCCATACTTAGTTGTCCATCTGCCCCGCGATTGAAATAAAAATCACGTTCCCCATTTTCCATCAAAGAAACAAATGCCAGGGTAGTAAAATTTTTTTCATCCTGCAGCATCCATTGCGTATCGACGCCAAATGAGTGCATTACATCAACCAAATGCTTGCCAAATGGGTCCCTGCCTACTTTTGCAGCCAAAGACACTTTACCGCCAAGGGCCGCAATGGCCGCAGCAACATTGGTTGGCGCGCCTCCGGGTTTCTTCAGGAAGTTTAATCCTTCTGAGAGCGATTTGCCCTTATCTGTGCAAATCATATCGATCAAAGCTTCTCCGATACACAGTATTTTCATTACACTTAATTTTATTTTTACTTTTTTGCCTTGATGCAAAAAAGTAACAAAAAAAATCAAGGCTGAAAAAAAATGGCTAAAAATTGATGCGTAAGCCTAAACCCGCCGAACTCGCCGGAGTGAGGTTTATATTTAAAGAACCTCCCGGCTCAGACAGCGGCGGGTTTTTAACGGCTTACTACTCAATTTTTTTAACGCCATTTTTTTTAGGCCTTATTAAATACAACAGTACTATTATTAAAAAAAATAAAAAATTTTAATGCCCGCCGCCAACCGGCAACTCAATATCTTCGGCTACGGTTGTTTGTTTTATTCTTAAGGTAGCCAGTGATGCCAACACTAAAAGGGCCCCTGCAAAAAGCATCACATTACCCGGATTCTTGCCCAGGAAATTTTCATACACATATCCAAACGTCAGGGTTTGCAGGATCATCGGAATAACAATCATCATATTCACGATACCCATGTATACACCATATCTTGATTTTGGTATACCACTCACTACCATGATATAAGGCACGCCCATCATACTGGCCCAGGCAATACCAAATCCGATCATCGGTGCAAAGAGAAAAAACTTATTACTTATATTCGGTATCAGAAATAATGAAATCGCCGCAAGTAACAGGCAAGTGACGTGTACATATTTTGCGGAGTATTTTTTGGCCAGTCCCACCAAGGCAAATGCGGATAAAAAAGTTACAATATTATAGAATCCATTCACCAGTCCCGTCCACCCAACGGCTTCCTGGTATAATTGTGGGTTCGCCTCGGAAGTAGTTTTCCAGACCGACTTAGCAATGCTGTGCGAAATAAATTGCCAGTAACAAAACATCGCATACCACTGGAACAAATACACCAACGCCAATTGCCAGAGCATCGGCGGCATGTCTTTTATAGCAGAGAATATCTCTTTAAATGGAGCGAACACTCCTCCCGGATGCGCCTTCAAAGCGGCCAGTTCTGCAGGGGTTGGCGGTATTTCCGGAGTTTTGGAAGTTGACCACAAAACTGTTCCTATTGAACAAATAGCGCCAACAAAAAAAGATCCGAAAACCCAATAGGGTATGCCCGATTGCCCGTCTGATGTAGTTGTTTCACCGGTAATCACCTGCTGAAAAAAATAAAGGGAAAGATTCGCCAGCGTGATGCCAAGGCCGGTAAAAAAACTTTGTGTCAAAAAACCCATGGCACGCTGGCCGG
>JAHEEX010000047.1 GCA_024640465.1 Sphingobacteriales bacterium
ATCGTTTCCATACATCCACATGGCATCTTCCCAACTCATGCGGGCTACCGCATCCGTATAGTCGATTCCTTTTACGTCTTTGAAAATACGCTTGATCAATCCTTCAAACATATTCAGGATATCTTCCTGCTCCACAAAACTCATCTCGCAGTCGATCTGCGTAAACTCCGGCTGGCGGTCGGCACGAAGGTCCTCATCCCGGAAACATTTTACCACCTGGTAGTAGCGGTCGTATCCGCTCACCATCAGCAATTGCTTGAAGGTTTGCGGCGACTGTGGCAATGCATAAAACTGGCCCGGGTTCATCCTGGATGGCACCACAAAATCCCTTGCACCTTCCGGTGTTGATTTGATCAGGAAGGGTGTTTCAATATCCATGAAATGATTCTCATGGAGATAATTTCTTGCAGAGCGGTTAACAGAATATCTCAGCTCGAGGTTTTTCTTCACCGGGTTACGGCGAAGGTCGAGGTAGCGGTATTTCATGCGCAGGTCGTCTCCCCCATCGGTCTCATCCTGGATAGTGAAAGGAGGCACGGCTGATTTATTCAGGATCTTAAAATCTGTTACGGTTATTTCGATTTCCCCGGTTGGAATATTAGGATTTTTATTACTGCGTTCTATTACTTTACCGGTAGCCTGAATAACAAACTCGCGACCTAGTGGATTTTCATCCAGTCTTGCTCCGAGGTTTTCACCAAAAACCAGTTGTGTGATGCCGTAGCGGTCGCGCAGGTCCACAAAAGTGATGGCGCCAAATTTGCGCACGGTCTGTACCCATCCGGCAAGGGTTATTTCCTGTCCGATATGCGATGATCTGAGTTCTCCGCAGGTATGCGATCTGTACATGTTGTTGCCTTTTATCTATGGGGAGATCCCCGTTATTTTAAGGCCGCAAAGATAACCAAAGCGGGGCTAAATGGAAATATTAAGCTGGATTATCTTTCCGCGAGGTTAATCTGCGAGTTCTTCTTTAATGGCTTCTTCCGTTTTCGCGAACATTTTATCCCGGAAAGATTTTTTGGGGGCGAGAAAAAGGTAATAATAGACCAGGATCAACAGTCCTATGCAAAAAGGGATCAGTGCCATCTGGCGGAGGCCGTATGCCCCCCAAAGATTTTCATCCCAACCATAAAACTCCCCTGTCATCCAGGTGCAGTTAGCCATAATCCAGAAAACTACGGCCAGGTTATGCAGGAATTCAGAAAGAATATGGCGGGTTTGCCAGGTGATATACAGGGCAACAAGCAGTGTTGGAATGATCATGATCATACCCAGGGTCCTGTAATTCATGGCCCAGCAAGCATCCTTGATGAGCCAAAGCAGGATATGCATATTTTCAATTCTGCGAAACCGCGCCGGGATAGCGTAAATTTTATGGTCTGTCATGCCTGCTTTTTTGGAATGATGCCAAAAATATGTTTTTCCTAAAACTTCGAGTGCTTGCGCATAAAGAATTCTATTTCACGCAAAGTCGCTAAATAAACAGCCAAGCAATAAAAAGGGATTTATGAGAAATAGCCAAATCCCTATGTATTTGCGCCTTTTTATGCTTTGCGCCTTTGCGAGAAACATCGGCACTTTGCGTGAAATGTATTTTGGCTGTTTATCATTGTTTCCCTATTTTCGGAAACCAACTTAAGCTTGCCGGTAAGGCTTAGAACATTGCAGAACTTTAAAAATCAATGGTATGACCGGTGAAGCGTTATTACAAGCGTATTTTTCTACCCCGGGCAACTGGGATGAGATGGTACAGGACGGTGGATTTCGTCCTGAGTACCGGCATGTGGCTGAAACACTGCGCCACCTGCAAATTGAATCCCTGCACCAGAAAGACAAACTGGCCAGTGACCTGTTCATGAACCAGGGCATCACTTTTACAGTGTATAGCGATAATGCCGGCATTGAAAGAATCTTTCCATTTGATATCATACCCCGCATTATCAAGGCGGCCGAATGGGATCATATAGAAGCGGGTATACGTCAGCGTTTGAAAGCGCTTAACCTTTTCCTGAAAGATATTTACAGCGACCAGCAGATCCTGAAAGACCAGGTGGTTCCTTCAGAACTCATTGCTTCCTGCCCCCAGTACACCCGGGAAGTTCACGGCATAAAAGTGGCCCATGATATATTTGTTCACATCGCCGGTATCGACCTGATACGTGGTGCTGATGGGCAATTTTACGTATTGGAAGATAATCTCCGCACACCATCTGGTGTTTCTTATATGCTGGAGAACCGTGAGGTCACCAAACGCTTATTTCCCGACCTCCTTTCGGCCAATAAAGTACGGATGGTGAGCAACTACCCGTTACTGTTACACCAGAACCTCATCTCCCTGGCTACGAGGCAAATCGCACAGCCAGTGGTGGTGATACTTACACCAGGTATTTTCAATTCTGCATATTACGAGCATACTTTCCTCGCCCGCCAGATGGGTATCCCTCTCGTGGAAGGAAGGGACCTGATGGTTGATAACCACAAAGTGTACATGAAAACTACCCAGGGCCTGCAACAGGTGGATGTGATCTACCGGCGGATAGATGATGAGTTCCTGGACCCGCTGGTATTCCGTGCAGACAGTGCACTGGGCGTTCCGGGTTTAATGAGTGCATATCGAAAAGGAAATGTGGTACTGGTAAATGCTGTAGGCAATGGTGTTGCAGACGACAAAGCCATCTATGCTTATGTGCCGGCAATGATCAAATATTACCTGAACGAAGAGGCAATATTACCCAATGTACCCACCTATCATATGCACGAAAAAGATGCATTCCACCATGTATTTGAAAATATAAGTTCGATGGTACTGAAACGTACTAACCAGTCGGGCGGATATGGCATGCTAATGGGCCACAAGGCGGAACAGGAAGAAATTGAAGACTTTCGTCAACAGGTAACCGAAGATCCCCGGAATTTCATTGCACAACCGATCATACGCTTATCAACGGTCCCATGTTTCCTGGATGGCGGATTTAAATCACGGCATGTTGACCTGCGGCCCTTTGCATTGTGCGGACCAGATGGTATTCAGATTGTACCCGGAGGATTGACCAGGGTGGCGTTGAAAGAGGGGTCGCTTGTGGTGAATTCTTCACAGGGCGGCGGAAGCAAGGATACCTGGATAGTTGACAACTAATTTAACCGCAAGGAAATACAAAAGAAACAAAGAAATGATGTTAAGTCGAATTGCAGATTCTCTTTACTGGCTCGACCGCTACATGGAGAGGACCGATGGGGTTTTAAGAATATTGAGGACAGAATACGTATTGTCTCTTGATAAGGGAAACAACAGCATGCCCTCATGGAGGCCTGTATTAAAGACCTTCACACAGGCCGATGAGGGACAAATGGCAACACTGGAATTTGATACAGCAAAATCCCTGCAATTCATCATTGCTGATGCGGAAAATACCAATTCACTCAGGGCCCTGCTAACACGTGCCCGTGAGAATGCCCGTGGTGCACAGGATCATATAACAAAAGAAGTATGGGAACAGGTAAATCATGTATACCACACCGTTATCAACCCGGTTATTGAGGAAAAACTGAAAGGACATGAAGCCCTTGCCTTACTGGACAGCATGACCGAGATGGTTACTTTGTACAAAGGTGTTACCGGCAGCACCATGCCCCGGAGCATGGGCTGGAATTTTATGAACCTGGGGAAATATATAGAAAGGGCCATGATCACACTGGAAGTAACCAACCGTTATTTCAATGAAATTAATTTTAATCTCCAGGACACCAAAGATATCCTGTATTGGCGGCAATTGCTTTTATCCCTTTCCGGTTATGAATTACATCTGAAGACCTATCGCAACACACAGTATACCTTAAATGTGGCTGAACAGGTTTTCTTTAACCGCCAATTCACCAGAAGTATCCGGTACTCACTCGACAAGATCGGGCATTATCTTGATGATGTAATAGACATGAACAACCCGGCAGAGAAGGAATTACTGAAAAGGGAATTCGGACGCCTGCGCTGTAAAATAAAATATGCCGACCTCGACCAAATAAAACAGCAATCACCTGAAAAGTTTATTGCAGACATTCGCTTAAATCTTTTACAATTCAATAAATTACTGACACAGGTATTTTTCTCGTACGCTTAAGATAAACAACATGCCCGTTTTCAAAATTCATCATATCACACGATACGCATACGACAGGCCCGTCAGGGAAAGTGTAAATGAGATCCGTATCTTCCCCTTCCCTACGAATGAAATGGAAGTGCTGATGCACGAACTCATCATTACAGACCAGCCGGACCTGCATATATTCTCAGACTACTGGAATAACAAAACCGCGGTATTCAATTTAAAAGACCCCCACCAGGAATTGTCGATTGAAAGCAAAATGATTGTACGTACCACTGCAGCTGGTCATCAGCACCTCAATTTCAATACCGGCAAAGATGCGCTTGAACAGGAAGTGGGAAGTCAGCTTCAATTGTTAGAACTCACCCGAGCGGATCAGATTGAGTCTCAGTCAGAGATAGACCAGATCGTTGAAAAAATAAACCAGCCATGGAAGAGCATTGCTGCGATAGTGCAGGATTGCAGTCAGTATATTTTTCAATACTTCAGTTATATCAAAGGCATCACCGATATTGAAACGACTGTGGATGAAATCCTGCAGCACCGCAGCGGTGTTTGCCAGGACTTTGCACATGTAATGTTACAGATACTCCGCACGCTGAAAATCCCATCTCGTTATGTAAGTGGTTATGTTTGTCCAAACAAAAACGGCATGCGCGGAGAAGGTGCAACACATGCATGGGTGGAAGCCTGGATACCACAGCATGGCTGGGCAGGGATCGATCCTACCAATAATGTATGGGTTACCAACACACATATTCCATTGGCTGTAGGCCGTAATTTTAGTGATTGTTCTCCGGTAAGAGGCACTTTCAAAGGACCTGCCCATCAGCAATTAACGGTATACGTATCCGTTGGGTATGAAGATGGACATGTTTTTGAAGAGATCAACAGCGTGAAAATGCAGGCATTGCCAACAGTTGTACCGGAGGAAATATTAGTGGAAGGATTTGCAGCGCAACAGCAACAGTAAACTCTTCGTTTGCGGTTAATTCTTGTACAAGGGCAGGTTGTTAAATAAAACAACCTGGAACTGCGCCCTGCTTTTTGTTTCCTGTATTTGCGTCATCATCCCAAACTCCGCCCTGAAATTACTGTTGATCACATACCCCAACGCGCCATAGACCCTGTCGCGGTCAAATACAGGCTTGTTCAAATGGAGAAAAATTTCATTATATGCCGAAAGATAAAAAGCATTCTTATCCATCGCCGGTTTATTAAGCGGAACATTGAATGATAAAAAATACCTGAAGCGCATCCTGAAATCATCTTTCAAAAAACGCTCCTCCAACCGGTACCGATGCTGAATATTGACATGGTTAAACTTTTGGCGGGTAATGAATTGCTGATATATCCTATGTTCACGGGTACTTCCCTTTTCATCTGTATTGCCAATATAAGGTTCGCCGTAAATGAAAGCATATCCCAGCAAGAAGTTATTATTATTCTCAGACAGATTATACCCTACACCGGTTCTCAAAAGTAATTGCTCCAGGTCTCCCGCGAAATTGTAATTACGATACTGTACTTCATTCCACCAGTTCCATTTTTTATTCACCTGCTGGTTCCCAAAATAAATAAACCAATTACCTATGTCATTTTTTTGGGCATGAGAAACATGCATGATTAACAACGATCCCAATATGAATAAAAATAATTTAACCTGTTGCTTCATGTATAAAATGTCTTTACCACTTAATATTGATTACAGTTTCTTATCACCTGAAATTGTCTGAGAAGTATATTTCTTAACCACAATATAATCAAGCAAAATGGCAGATAATTCCGGAAATAAAAAGATCATGAAAAAAATAAAATAAGAAACGGTTACTTCAGTCTGTGACAAACCTTTTATCAGCAATGTCCCGCTAAAAGGGCCATCAGAAAAAATAAAATTCTGCGTCAGGTTCCATCCCAAATGAATGGCCAAAGGAACCAGGATTGATCCGGTACGGACAAAGGCATAAGCCAGCAAGAGACCCATCACAAAAGTAAAACTGAATAACATGGCCATCTGGGAAATATTACCCCACACACCCAGATTGAACCAGTGCAATACTCCAAACACCACTGAAGAAATAAGTATCCCCCATTTTGTCCCGAGTTTTTTGAGCAGGATATATAGACCAACACCACGGCACAACAATTCTTCTGTTAGTACAGAAATGAAGTTGCTTTTCAATCCTTTAAAAACAAGGCCGGGTGAAATATCCGGATTCAACTGATATACTTCAATAGAATAATACCATTTTATTAAATACCCGGATGCACAACATAAGGAAGTGATAAAAAAGACAATCACGGCCAGATTGACGATGCTTTTTCCTGGCAAAAAACCCAGTACAGATAGATTCCCTTTTTCAAAAAACCAAATAACAATCCAAGAAACAATAAATAAAACAATAACACCGATCATATTCGTCAGCACTTAAAAAATTTATGTGATGCAGCCAGAAACCTCGCTTAATATGTGATGACTAAAAATTAAAAGCAATGCGGGCAAACAATCTTCTGCCATTTCCTCCCATCTGTACGGCATCCCATGGCCCACCGGTTTCATTATTAAATGCCCAACCTTTGGCACCAGGTGCAACACCCAGATCAGGATGAATATTGAATACATTATCTGATCCGGCATAGATCGATAATGCATTATTGATTTTATAACCCAGGTAAATATCAACCGGGGTTTTACCGCTATAGATATACTGATCAGCTACATAACCGTTACCATTATCCAATGGCACTTGTGGATCAATTCCGAGTCCGTCCTCTCCATAACCAAGCAGTTTCACCTCTCCAAAATGAGTAATCCTCGTTCCAATTGTCCATTTTCCACATCCATACTCCAGGTTCAGTCCGTATTTCAAAGGTGGAGCTGAAGCCAGGATAAATGCCTGTTCACGATCGCTCAGAAAAGAAGACATGAGGAATTCAGAACCCGCAAGTTCAGCGGGCACATTGATGGATGATATCTCCATCTTTTGCCAGTTAGCGGTAAACAAGGCCTTGAACATATTCTTATTCCATCTCTTCGTGTAGTCGATAACGATATCTAGCCCCCGGTTTTTTGTATCAACAGCATTGGCGAAGAATTGAGCGAGTGCAATATTATTATCCTGCAGTTCCTGTGCCAGGTCCGGGTTGAGATCCGGGTCGTATGCATCAAACTGGCCGGTGAGTACAACACGGTCTTTTACACTGACCCAATAACCATCCATGGTAAAACTAAGTTCAGGTGTAACCTTCCAGGTAAAGCCTAAACTGGCATTGGTACTTTTTTCCTGGGAGAGTTCAGGTATACCTGCCTTGCGTGTGATGTCAAGATAATTGGGCACGATGCGTACTTCTGCAATATTACCTCCCTGCACGGTGGTGAAAGTTGAACTGAAATTAATTTGCGCCAGTGATGGAGCCCTGAAGCCTGTACTTACTGATCCGCGAATATTAAAATTATGGGCAACTTTCAGTCGCGCTGCCAATTTGTAATTCAGTGTAAAACCAAAGTCACTGTAGTTCTCCGCACGTATGGCACCGTTTAATAAAAAGTTTTTTGTTACATCCATTTCCGCATCCACATAAGCGCCAATTACATTTCTGCTGGCAGTGACTTCGTCACCGGGTTGATACCCGGGGAAACCTTGTGATCCCGTAGCTTTATTTCCTGTTGGATCGTAGTTTTTATATGATGCTTCTTCACCGGCATACAGTGAATACTTTTCATACCTATACTCCGCACCCAACCCAAGATTGAAACCTTGCGCGATTGTATAGATAGGTTTAGTAAAATTTACATTGAGTGTATTCTGCAGAAAATTAAATCCACCGTCATCAAAATGTGTTTGTCCTGAACCCAATGAGGCATTGAATGTTTTATCACCATAAAAATGAAAATTATTATACCCCAGGGTATTGCTTACATCCCAGCCCCATTTGCTTTCCGTACTGCCTTTGATACCCATGGCCAGTGACCCGTCGAGGATATTGGTTTGTATACGAGGGTTGTAGAAAGTATCCGCATCAGCCGAGATACGCATGATGGAAGGAACATAGATCAGGCCGCCACTGGCATCCGTGGGAAACCGGTCGGGACGGGCAGAAAAATTACGGGTGAAAGCAAATGCATCTGATGCCTTATAATTGAGGCCCCCAAAAGCATAAAATGTGGTGGCCCCTTTAACAGGCAGTTCCATATTGAAAAAACCACCGCCTCCTGTCATTGAACCATCACCATGTGCACGACGATAGATATTGGTGTACATGAAATCTTCACTGTTGGGATCTGTATCGAGTGCCTGTCGATAGGTTTTCCCCTGTGAAATAAAATTGCCCGTGAGGTTTAAAAATCCTTTCTGCCCTATCTTGAAACCATAGTTAGCATTAAAGGTAAAAGCATTACCATCCATTTTATTATCATACACATATTGTTTTAATTCAGGCTTCACTGCAGGATTATATTCACCATCAAGGTAACTGCTCCATCCAAAATTCCCGGTGAACTTTCCTGTATTCTTTTTAGTGATAATATTGATCACACCTGCAATGGCGTCAGATCCGTATTGTGCGGAAGCCCCATCTCTTAGTACCTCAACGCGGTCGATAGCTCCCACCGGAATGGCCGACAGATCGGTTCCGCTGTTACCGCGCCCCCTTGTACCAAATACTGCCACAAATGCTGTTTGGTGGCGACGTTTGCCATTTACCAGCACCAGGGTTTGATCAGGCCCCAGTCCACGTAAGGTAGCCAGGTCTATATGATCCGCACCATCGGATCCGCTTTGTTTATTATAATTAAAAGACGGAACGGAGAAATTAAGAATCGATGTAACATCCATTCTTCCGGTGGGCAGTGCAGCCTGGTTTATATTCACCACATCAACCGGAGCGGTTGTTTCAAGCCTTACCCGCCCCTGGGTTCGGGTTCCAACAAGTACCACATCTGCAAGTGTGGTTTCCAAAGCCTTGATACGAACCATGTAGAAATTTTCCGTCCCCACTGTAATATTCGACAATTGATAACCGACATTACTGATTTCCAGGACATCGCCGCTGGCAGCTTCAATGCTAAACTCCCCATTGCTATTTGTGAATACGCCACCTTGTGTGCCTTTAATTTTGACCGTTGCCTTGCTAACCGGAGCGCCTGCTTCATCCGCAACAATGCCTTTAATGGTTCTTTGCTGTGAAAACGAGTCTGTGGTAATGATCATGCTCAGGAAGAACATGAATGTTGTGAAAATTTTCATGTAGTGGTTGTTTTGGCTTGAATGGTAACAACAATATAATTAATTACCGCTTAACCGCAATGGAACGAAGAATGCTAAGTATCCTACCTCCCCCAAACTACATGGATTGAAACGCCTTCTTTGTGTCCTGGTGGTTAATTGATATCTAATACAATTCCACCCACCAGCTTTTTTCCCAGTCTTCACCTGGGGCTAACTTAACCACCCCGGGTTTATTCACCAGGTTACCATCATGGCTCACCGGATCTGCATGTCCCTGCCAGGGTTCGATACATACAAAAGGTGCTTCCGGAGCAGCCCAGATGCCGAGATGCGGCCACCCTGAAATGCCAAAACTCAAACCCCGGGAATCAATAGATGAGTGTAAACCAATGGAAGTTGATTGCAATCCTTTCAGTACAATGGCATCTTTGGCAAACAACTCCTTACTTAAGTTTATTCGCCTTTCATTTGTTAAAAATGGTTCTGCGCTATCCAGGAGCAGCCCATCCTGTAAACCCCATCTTGCAGCAGTTTCAGGTTCATTAAACTCCAGGTAATAATCGCTATAGGCCAGTTCTTTCTTTATTGGAACGGCAAAAGCAGGATGTGCGCCAAGTGAAAAGTACATTTCCGAATCACCAGGATTATATACGGTATAGGTCACCGTTAGCCTGTTCCCCTGTATTTTATATCTCAATTGTAATACAAACCGGAAAGGATATACCACCCGGGTGCTTTCGTCATCCTGGAGGGTGAAGACCACTTCAGCATCACTTACTTGTTCTGATGTGAACATTTTCTCGCGCGCAAAACCATGTCGGGGAAGGGTATAAAATCCGTCTTTATACGAATAGTGGTTATTCCTCATTGTTCCTACAATTGGAAAGAGTACCGGTGAATATTTACCCCAATATGCGGGGTCCCCGCTCCACAAATATTCTAAGCCCGATTCCCTGCCTGTTAATTTTTGCAGTTCGGCACCTAAAGGGTTAATGGCCGCTTCAACCGATTCATTGCGTATATAAATCATGCATTAAAGATAGGGAAACCCTCCTTGACCGCCGAAGCTAAATACCATTCAGGAATACTGTTCAAAATTAAGCGAAGGCGTTGCGTCCTTGCGGTTAATGTATTTTTCTTTTTGTACTGATGGAAATCATTAGTTACCCTGAAATTGATCACCGACTTTCCTCCCTTCCTCTGCTATTTTTGGCAACGTCAATACCCTTTCCGGATATTTCCGGTACAGGGTATGTCATAAAAAATTAAACATGGCCAAAACAGATATCACTAAACCCATCGACCTGACAAGTCATGCCGAAGGAACGGGCCCGCTGAGGTTTCGACGCCCCGTTTATATGGACTTCATGCCCCCCTGTAACAGCGCATGCCCGGCCGGAGAGAATATCCAGGCATGGTTATCTCATGCCCAGGCGGGAAACTACTACGAAGCCTACCAGCAACTAATGGAAGACAATCCCTTCCCGGCCATTATGGGCAGGGTATGTGTGAAAGCATGTGAAACCGGATGCAACCGAAACCATATCGATAATACCGTGAATATCCACGCTGTGGAAAGATATATCGGCGACCTGGCGATTGAACAGAACTGGCAGCCTCATTGGGAAACCAAGCCAACCGGTAAAAGAGTGATGGTGGTAGGTGCCGGTCCGGGTGGATTATCTGCTGCTTATCACCTTGCCAGGCAGGGACATACCGTTGAAGTGTTTGACGCCTCATCAGCTGCCGGCGGTTTAATGCGATTTGGCATTCCTTCATACAGGCTCCCCAGGGAAATCCTCGAACTGGAGATCGGAAGGATCAAAGCTATGGGGGTACACATTCACCTGAACCATAAGGTGACTGACCTGATGGCTGAAAAAGAAAAAGGGAAATTTGATGCGGTATACCTGTCAACCGGTGCACAGATAATTCATACGGAAGATATTGAAATGGAATCTTCTATTCCGGTGTTGGATGCGTTCAGTTTCCTGAGAAAATTTACCGACGATCATAATCATCGCATTGGAAAATCTATAGTAGTATATGGCGGTGGCAAACTGGCGATGTATATCGCCCGGATTGTTAAGCGGCTTGGTGCTGAAGCCATTGTACTTTTCCCCGGAGACCGAAAACTGATGCCTGCATATGATTATGAAGCTGATGATGCTTTATCTGAAGGCGTAGACATTCAGTTCCTGCGCCGTATCCACTCGATAGAAAAGAATTTCTTCAAACTGGAAAAAATGAAAGTGGAAAAAGGCAAAGCAATAGGTACAGGGGAATGGGATAGTGTGAAAGCAGATGGACTGATTGTTGCCCTTAACCAGGAAGCAGATACCGGTTTCCTTCGCACAGTTCCCGGCATCAGCTTAAAAGATGATGGCACACTGGTGATCAATGCAGAAAGAATGACCGGTGAGAAAGGTATTTTTGGCGGTGGCGATATGCTGCCCGGCGAAACACGCAGTGTTACCATCGCAATTGGCCACGGTAAAAAAGCCTCAAAATATATTAATGCTTATCTAAACGGAGAAACATTCAATAAGCCTGCCAAGCCTCCAACAGCTGGTTATCGTAAGCTGCATATGTGGTACAAAACCGATGCCCCTTTACAGGAACAAGCCAAGCTGGTTCCATGGGTGGCTGTCAGAAGTTTTGATGAAGTGATTTCCGGCTTGTCTGAAAAAGAAGCCCGTTACGAAGCTCAACGTTGTTTGAGCTGCGGCAATTGTTTTGAATGTGATGGATGTTTCGGCGCCTGTCCGGAAGAAGCCATCATCAAACTCGGACCGGGAAAAGGCTACCGTTTTGATCTTAACAAATGTACCGGTTGTGCAGTATGCTACGAGCAATGTCCCTGTCATGCTATTGAAATGATTCCTGAACCCTCCAAAGCCTCCAACGATGTCAAATAAAGAAAAAATGATAGCCACACTGGATGGCAATGAAGCTGCGGCCTATATCGCATATCGCGTAAATGAGGTCTGTGCCATCTATCCCATTACTCCCTCTTCCACCATGGCCGAACTGGCCGACGAATGGGCGGCAAAGGGTATAAAAAATATATGGGGAAACATTCCTGATGTCATCGAAATGCAAAGCGAAGGCGGTGCCGCCGGTACCGTACACGGTGCATTGCAAACTGGATCACTCACAACTACATTTACGGCATCACAGGGCCTTATGCTGATGCTGCCCAATATGTATAAGATAGCCGGTGAACTTACAGCGGCTGTTTTCCATGTGGCCGCCAGGTCATTGGCAGCACAGGGCCTGTCTATATTTGGCGACCACCAGGATGTAATGGCGGCACGTTCTACCGGATTCGCCATGCTGGGTTCCGCCAGTATACAGGAAGCGCACGACTTTGCGCTGATCGCACAAGCTGCAAGCTTACGGTCACGCATACCCTTTATTCACTTTTTCGACGGATTCAGGACCTCACATGAAGTAAACAAACTGGAACTTATTCCGGACGACCAGATCCGGCAAATGATACCGGATGAACTGGTCTTTGCTCACCGTAACAGGTCGCTGAGCCCCGACAATCCATTTATCCGCGGAACAGCACAAAACCCGGACGTATATTTCCAGGGCAGGGAAACGGTAAATCCTTTTTATACCGCAACACCCGGGATCGTAGAAGATGTTATGAAGTCATTTGCCAAAATGACCGGACGTAAATATGATCTCTTTGAATATACCGGCGCACCGGATGCAGAACGGATTATCATTTTAATGGGATCAGGAGCAGAAACTGTTGAGGAAACCGCCAAACTGCTCAATAGCCGTGGTGAAAAAACCGGTGTGATCACTGTTCGTTTATTCAGGCCTTTCTCCCTGGCACACTTACTGAAAGCCTTACCCGAAACGGTGAAATCCATCGCGGTGCTCGACCGCACAAAAGAACCAGGCGCATCCGGGGAACCTTTATACCAGGATATACTTACTTCACTTGTTGAAGGCATGCAGGAAGGACTTCTGAAAAAAATGCCCAAACTGATTGGTGGCCGTTACGGACTTTCCTCAAAAGAATTTACACCTGCCATGGTGAAAGCAGTTTTTGACGAACTCAAAAAAGACAATCCGAAGAACCATTTCACCATAGGTATCAATGATGATGTATCCTTTACTTCTCTTGAATATGACCCGGCATTTACACTGGATGAATCAGAATGGAGACAGGGCCTTTTCTTTGGACTTGGCGCCGATGGTACCGTAGGTGCCAATAAGAACAGCATCAAGATCATTGGAGAAAACACTCCACTCTATGCTCAGGGTTATTTTGTATACGACTCTAAAAAATCGGGGGCCCGGACCGTATCCCACCTGCGTTTTGGCCCTAAACCCATCCGGGCTCCTTATCTTATCAGTAAAGCCGATTTTGTAGCCTGCCACCAGTTCAATTTCTTATATAAAGTGGAAATGCTGGAATTTGCAAAACAAGGCGGAACATTTTTGCTCAACAGCGCCTATGATAAAAATGAAGTTTGGGATAAACTTCCGGCTGCTGCACAAAAATTTATTATCGATAAAAAACTGAAATTCTTTGTTATTGATGCCACTACCGTTGCACGGGATACCGGCATGAGTGGTCGCATCAATACTATTATGCAAACTTGTTTCTTCGCATTATCGGGTGTTCTTCCCCGTGAAGAAGCCATTGCGGAGATCAAAAAGACCATTGAAAAGACTTACTATAAAAAAGGCAAGGCGGTCATAGAACAAAACTTCCAGGCTGTGGATGCCACGCTTGATCATTTGTATGAAGTAACCGTACCTGCAACTGTCACCGGAAAATTTGTATCGCTTACAGATGTAGTAGCAGCAGAAGCGCCGGATTTTGTAAAAAATATTACGGCTAAGATGATGGTGGGGCATGGTGATGAACTGCCGGTGAGTATGATGCCTATTGATGGCACTTACCCTAGTGGCACTACCCAGTGGGAGAAAAGAAATATCTCCGACCTGGTACCTGTTTGGGACCCTGAAGTTTGCATCCAGTGCGGTAACTGTGCATATGTATGTCCTCACAGCGTAATCCGCGCCAAATTCTACCATGAGGATAACCTGAAGAAAGCTCCGGAGGAATTTCCATCCGCACCTATTAACTCACGTGGATTTCCGGAAACAAGGTATACCCTCCAGGTTTATGTGGAAGATTGTACTGGTTGTAATCTTTGCGTGGAAGTTTGTCCTGCTACAAACCCGGGTGACCGTTCCCGTAAAGCCATCAATATGGACGAAAAGGAACCGATTCTTGAAAAAGAAAAAGCGAATATCAAACATTTTGAAAATATCACCTGGAACGACCGTTCCATGATTGATTTCTCCACTGTACATGGTGCACAGTTCCTGGAACCACTCTTTGAATTCTCAGGGGCCTGTGCGGGATGTGGTGAAACGCCGTACCTGAAATTATTATCACAACTTTATGGCGACCGCCTCCTGGTGGCGAATGCAACCGGTTGTTCATCTATCTATGGTGGTAACCTGCCAACAACTCCATGGGCAGTTAACAAAGAAGGAAAGGGCCCGGCCTGGTCTAACTCATTGTTTGAAGACAATGCTGAATTCGGGTTGGGTATGAGGATATCCACAGATAAACATACGGCTGTGGCCCGTGAACTACTCACGGAACTGGCAACACAAACAGGGCAGCCGCTGGCGGATTCCATTCTCAATGCAACACAATTGCTGGAATCCGAAGTGATCGACCAGCGTAAACGCGTAGCTGAACTAAAACAGAAACTCAGCACCATAGATGGAGACAGGGCAAGGCAACTGCTCTCTGTATCAGACAATCTGGTGAACCGAAGTGTATGGCTGGTTGGTGGCGACGGTTGGGCATATGATATCGGTTATGGCGGACTTGATCATGTACTCGCAAGCGGCAGAAATATCAACGTACTGGTACTCGATACAGAAGTCTATTCAAATACCGGCGGCCAGGCTTCGAAATCAACGCCAACAGCTGCAACAGCAAAATTCGCCGCGGCAGGAAAAAGCATCGGCAAAAAAGACCTGGCCATGCAGGCCATCTCTTACGGTAACGTATACGTGGCAAGGGTAGCATTTGGTGCCAACCCGCAGCAAACATTGCTGGCTATGCGCGAAGCGGAAGCCCACGACGGACCATCCCTGATCCTTGCATACAGTCACTGTATAGCACACGGCTATGACCTTCGGGATGGGCTTGACCAGCAGCAAAAGGCTGTACACAGCGGATACTGGCCACTAATTAGGTATAATCCAACTTTACGGAAGAAAAAACAAAATCCGTTTATCCTGGATTCTGCCAGGCCAACTATAGGTTTAAAAGATTATGCCTATAATGAATTAAGGTATAAGGTACTAACACGCACACATCCCGAGCAGGCCGAAAAACTAATGAAGCTTGCACAGGAAATGGTAAACCTTCGCTGGAAGAATTATGAAGAACTGGCCACTTTACCAGCAAGCGATTTTGTACCCGTAGCATAAAAAACAGAAAAAAGAAAACATATGGATCTGCGCACAACATATATGGGTCTTGAACTGAGTTCTCCCATTGTAGTTTCCGCCTCGACACTGTCGCAGGAAACGCATAACATTGTAGAAATGGAAGAAAGCGGCGCCGGAGCCGTTGTACTTTTTTCACTTTTCGAGGAACAGATACGTGCCGAAGCTGCCCGATATTCATCCGTAAGAAATACAACCAGTAATATTTTTGCGGAAGCATCCGGGTTCTTTCCCGAACTGGACAATTATGCAACCGGAACCGAAGAGTACCTGGAAAAAATATGGGCTGCAAAAGCCGAAGTGGAGATACCGATCATTGCCAGTCTTAACGGTATAACATCCGAAGGCTGGATAGAGTATTCGCGCCAGATAGAACAAGCCGGTGCGGATGCATTGGAGATCAATATATTTTTTATTCCCGGGGATGTGCATGTTTCTTCATCCGAAGTGGAACATCGTTACCTGAATATCATAACTGAAGTGCGCAATACGGTGAAGATACCTGTTGCGGTAAAATTAAATCCATATTTCAGCTCCACCGGTAATATGGCATTGCGTATGCAAAAAGCCGGCGCCGATGGATTGGTTCTGTTCAACCGTTTTTACCAGCCCGATTTCGATATACATGAATTGAAAATTTTATCAAACCTTCAGTATAGTGGCTCCAATGAAATAAGGCTGCCACTATTATGGATTGCCATGCTATATGGTCGCGTACCTGTTTCTCTTGCTGCTACAACTGGTGTGGAAACTGCCACTGAAGTGATCAAATACATACTTGCCGGCGCAGATGTGGCCATGACGGCTTCTGCCCTATATAAAAACGGTATCGGCTACCTGAAAACCATGAAAAATGACCTTGACCAATGGATGAAAGATATGGGATTTGGTTCAATAAAAGATTTTAAAGGGATATTGAGCCAACAGAATATCTCAGATCCAACGGCATTTGAGCGGGCGAATTACATTAAAGTATTGCAGAGTAAACGTTGAGAAAAATTCATTAACCACCCCGCCTTCGCCCTATAGTTCAAAAAGATATATTATAAAATGATGCTTCGGCGGGCGAGGAGAGATTACCAAAGATTCTGGGCCTGACGGTCTTCCGCCTGACCGCCTGCCTGTAAAACATTAAGTACCTATTCTTTGTATGCTCTGATTAATTTTTCCCTGATTATTACTTTCACCTCTTTAGATGTAAACGCATGATCAATTGCTTCCAGGTTACACTTTAGAAAATGATCATTATCCCACTTGAAATATTTTTCCAGGGTAGCGTATTCTTTTGTGAGTGTAACATCCGAAATTGTTCTCGCGTCTGTATTAACACTCATCGACAATCCCGCATTATAAATGTGATCGATGTTGTGGCTTTCGATCTTATCAAAAACATTGGTTTGTACATTACTCGTAGGACAAACTTCCAGATGAATACTATTATCCTTCAAGGTTTTTATCAAAGAAATATCCTCCATACACCTTACACCATGACCGATCCTCGACGGGCGAAAAAACTGTAATGTTTCCCGTACACTTTCAGCCCCTTTCGCTTCACCTGCATGAGCCGTACATTGTATCCCAGATGCATGTGCATAGTCAAATGCTTTTATATGATTGGCAATAGGAAAACCAGCCTCATCAGCCGCTATATCAAAACCTACTACATGTGTATTTTTGAACCTGTCAAACAAGTGAACAGTTGCCATACTTTGCTCCTCTGAAAAATGACGCAATGTACAAAGAATGATACCTGCTTCGACACCCGTATTCCTGATGCCTTCTTCAACTGCGTCGTCAACTGCCTTTACTACTTCTTCCGCGCTTAAGCCTTTGGATAAGTGAAGCAAAGGCGCAAATCGAATTTCAGCATAGATCACATTATCTGCTTTCAATTGCTCAAAAAGATCCAGGGTAACTAGCCGTAATTGTTCCTTCGTTTGCATTAATTCAACTCCCTTTACAGCACGTGTGATATAGTCAGCCAGGCTCGGACATTTGGCCGGCGCTACAAAATCTTTACGGTATTCCTCAAAACTTATCGCAGGGTTAATTTTGTGAACCACATTAAAACTGAGAGAGCAATCCAGGTGCAGGTGCAACTCAACCTTCGGCAGGAATAAATAGGGAGTTTGCCCAAAAGAAAAATTCACGAGAAAGATGATTTGTAAAAAAAAGATGACTCGCATATTATCTTTTGCGTTTTTTTACCAAAGCCATTAAACCATCTTCGTATAATAAGGAATATCATCATGAGAGATATCCTCTTTCTGTTGCCAGTAAGCCATTGTAACCACATGGCCATCCGGGCTGCGTAATAAGCGCCCGAAAATAGCATTGGTTGTATTAAAAGTTACATCGGTTACGCCAACAGTAAAAGTTTCCGGAGCAATGGGAGTTATAACTACAGCAGGTTCCGCGCCATCTTCAACCTTAGGAGCAGGAGCAGCTTTGGGTGGCGGAGAAGGCACAACTACAACCGTAAAGCCATTGCCTTCCAGTATATATTTCAAAAATTCAACTCTTTCGGGCTTCACATTCTTTTCCACCACAGCGCATCTTGTGCCGTTTAGCTCCTCGAATGGATGATTTTGATTGATTGCCATTTTCTTAGCGTTCTTCTTTGTACGCCGAAGCCGAAGCGAAGGCGGATTTTCTTTGCGGTTAAGCAAGCTTTGTTAAATAATCATATATCCAACTAAACACTCCAGCCAAAACAATACCAGCTGCACAAATGATCAACGCAAATTTCGCCGGCTGATCGATCTTAATTCTTTCTGCACCGGGCAATGGCTCTTCCATGAACATTACCCTTACCACTTTCAAATAATAATAAAGCGAAACGATCATATTCAATGCAGCTATTATAATGAACCAGTAATTCCCCTTCACAGCACCTGCGCTTAATAAAAACATTTTACCAAAAAAACCGGCTGTAGGCGGGATCCCCGCCAGGGAGAACAAAGCAAGTGCCATGATCCAGGCCAGGAAAGGATTTGATTTGATCAATCCACGATATGATGAAACATTTTCTATTCCTTCCTCTTCAGACATAACCGCAGCCACACCAAAAGCAGCGAGGTTGGAGAAAACATACACTAATACAAAATATGTTACCGCACTATATCCAACCTGCGAATTTCCACTCATGCCTACCAGGATAAAGCCAACCTGGGCAATGGAGGAAAAGGCAAGGAATCTTTTAATATTATCCTGCCGGAGGGCAAAAAGGTTTCCGATTACCATGGTAGCTATTGCCAATATCACCAGCAAAATATACCACACTTCTTCCAATGGTTGAAAAACCTTATACAATACTGTTATGAAGATGAATGCAATGGAGCCTTTTGACACTACAGATAAGAAAGAAGTAACGGCCATTGGTGAACCTTCATACACATCCGCAGTCCATAAATGGAAAGGCACGATGGAAAGTTTAAAAGCAAATGCGCTGAACAAAAAGATAAAAGCCATTACCTGTAAATTGTTTATTTCTACAAGCGTGGACAATTCAGCAAAATCAATGCTTCCCGTAGCTCCGTAAACCAGCGAGATACCAAATAAAAGGATGCCAGAGGAAAACGCAGAAGACAAGATCATTTTCATGGCCGCCTCTGCAGATTTTTTCTTTTCCAGTTCGAAATTGGCCATGGCCGCTACAGGTATGGTAGTCAATTCCAGTGACAGGAAGAACATCAGCAGGTTCCCGCTGGAGATCATAAAATACATACCTAATAAAGAAGACAGCATGAGTACTAAGAACTCCGTTAGGTGATCTGATTTTTTTAGCCACCCGGAAAACAATAAAGTAATCAAATAAACCGCCAGTCCTAATATGGCTTTCTGGAAACCCAACAGGGTCCCGCCCAGGAACATGCCATCAAATAATCTCCCTTCCTGGTTTTCAACCAGGGAGAGTCCTATACTAACGAGTAACAATACCTGAACAAGCGACAGCAAAGTGGCATTTTTCATCCCCTTGCCCAGTTTGATCAGGAGCAGGACAAAGATGATCAGCGCGATCATCAGCTCCGACTTCATCAATAATAAAATTTCTTTCATCTTTTCGTTTTTCTCCGGCTGCACCATTTTCAGGATTTGCCGAAGTATTCTTTATTTAGGCAGTGTGCCAATTTTTTGCATGATCAGTTCCGTACCTGGACTAACCAGGTCGTTTAGCCAGAAAGGCGCCACTCCCATGGCCACAATACCCGCGATCAATATGATGGCAGCCAGTTTTTCATTCCATTCCGCATCACCAAGACCTCTGAATTTTTCATTTGTAATAGGTCCCATCGCAGTTGACCCTATTGCCCGTAATATATATACAGCGGTAACCACAATCGACATACAAGCCAGTACTGTTGCTACCCTGTAAAATGTTCCTGCACGCTCCCATCCACCCATGAACACCGTCATCTCAGCAACAAAGCCACTGAAACCCGGC
>JAHEEX010000048.1 GCA_024640465.1 Sphingobacteriales bacterium
ATTTTCAGTAACTCTTTATTGTCGATCAGATCTTCAAGATCATTCTGATCTATTTCTTCAAAAATATGGTCAGCTACCGTTTTGTTATCATCCCAGGGCTTAAGGCCAAATTCAATCATGGCACGCACCGCCCCGCGTTCATGCATTTCATCCTTAAAAAGTAATTCAATGGTTTCATCATCCGAAACAGGAACTGAGGTTTGGGCATCCGCTGCGGCCTGCTCTTCCCGTTGCGTTCTTTTCTCTTCTTTAGAAATACGTTCCCGAATGAATTTATTTACCAGTGTTGTCAAACCCTGCTCATCAACTTTCATCAGCTGGGCAGAACGCTGGATATAGTCCTGTTGTTTAGTGAAATCTTCGGCCTTATTTAACCTAGAAATAGATTCCGCGATTTGGTTTACCAGTGCCGCTTTTTTTGTGCTGTCTGTGCCCACTTCCTGCAAAGAGGCTTCAACCTGGAAAAGAATTACATCTTTCTTATTGGCATCGATAAATTCCCTGAATGCTGATGCACCAACCTTATTAACGTAACTGTCCGGATCTTCTTTATCCGGGATCAAAACCAGTTTAACATTCAGCCCTTCTTCCAACGCCAGGTCCAGACCCCTTAAGGCGGCTTTGACACCTGCCGCATCACCATCATATATAATGGTGAGGTTAGGCGTATATTTTTTGATCAGCCTTAACTGATCGATGGTTAAAGAAGTACCCCCGGATGCAACAACATTTTCTATACCGGCCTGGTGCAAGGAAACCACATCCGTATAGCCCTCCACCAGGAGGCATTCGTTCATTTTATCAATGGCATGTCGCGCAAAATAGGATCCATATAAAACACGACTCTTGACATATATCTCGTTTTCCGGTGTATTGATGTATTTCGGTGCTTTGTCATTCTTTGCAATGATCCGCGCTCCAAAACCTAACACTTTACCGCTTTGATTATGTATGGGAAAAATGATACGACCCCTGTAATTATCAAAAGGCTTTTCATCTCGGAATACAACCAATCCGCTCTTTTGCAAAATCTCAGGGTTATATTGAGCGGAGAGTGCTGTTTTGGCAAAGCCATCCCTTTCTTCCGGGTTATATCCTATCTGGAATTTACGGAGAATCTCTTCACTGAATCCCCTTTCTGTCAAATAGGAGAGTGCTATATCCGTTCCTTCCTCTGATTCAAATAATTTTTCGGTGAAATACTTCTGGGCAAATTGGTTTAAGATATACAGACTTTCCGCTACCTGCTGTTGTTGTTTAAACTCCGGGCTGGTAGCCGTTTCTTCCACTTCAATATTATAGCGCTGGGCCAGCCATTTAAGGGCTTCGACATAAGAATATTTTTCATGCTCCATCAGGAAACTGATGGTATTCCCACTTCGGCCACAACCAAAACATTTATAAATCTCTTTACTTGGTGAAACAGTAAAAGAAGGCGATTTTTCGTTGTGAAATGGACAAAGACCCAGGTAATTGGTGCCTCTTTTCTTCAGTTTTACGAATTCACCCACCACATCGTGAATGTCGATTTTATTGAGGATCTGTTGTATGGTCTGTTGCGTAATCACGTGATAATGAAGGAGAAATTAACAATATTTCGCCTTTGTGTTCAATAATAAATACCAAGTTACGTTCTATTTACAAGTATTCCATTTTGTGCAATTTTTAAAATTACAGTTTTACTGTAATGCCTATAATGCACTCATAATCAATCATATATGTAAATGATAGCCCGCGAATGAAAAAACTGGCCGGCAATTTTTTTGGGGCAAAATTCATCAAATTTTTAACAGATTATATTTTTCTGTTGCTAATGTTGGTTGGAATTGCCGTTAATTACTATTTTGAAATGAAGGTGAACAAGGCTATTAAAAAGTTCACTGCGAACCAGGAAGTCATTAGCCAATATCAACAATATATAAACCAGGTCAGCCAATTAAATAAAAGATTAGACGGCCTGGAAAGCAATGTCCGGAACCTCGCTTTAACCGGGAAGAAGGAATATATCAAGAACTTTTCAATAGATGCCCGGCAGATTAACCAGGAATCAGTGATAATCGCTGATAACCTTCGACCAATTGTTTCATCCCAAAACAGCGATGGACTGAGGAAATCTGTTCAGCAGAGAATAGATTTTGAAAACAGTCTTGTTCAGGTTTTTTTGCAGATCGGAGCTAAGGGCATACAAAAAAATCTTGAATCTGATGAGTCCATCAAGTCAAAGTTGAAATACAATCTTTTTTTTTCCATCATAAATGCAAAGCTGCAATCAGAAATAATCGAGAAGAATAAAATTCAGGATAAGGACAAACTGGAAATTATATCCCTGGATTATGCCATTCCTCACCTGACAAGTTTTATATTCCTGGTGATTGCATTTTTTGTACTGTACAAAATCCTCCAGGTGTATAAATTAAATAAATACCTGAATGAAGCAGTACAAAAGGAACAGGAAGCCCAATTAATCAAGGAGCAATTTATGGATAATATGACCCATGAATTGAGAAGCCCTTTGAATGCTGTTCTTGGCTATACCGGATTAATATTGAAGACCCCTTTGAAAAAAGACCAGGAAAAGTTTGCAAAGGCCATCAGGACATCCGGTGAACTGTTGCTTAATGTGATAAACGAAGTGCTTGATTATGCTAAAATAAAATCAGGTTACCTTCATTTTGCAAATGAACCATTTAGCCTGAAAGAACAACTTGCTGCATTGACAGACATCGTCAGTGATAAACTTACTGAAAAAGGGCTGGTATATGAAAATGAAATTGGAGCTGATGTACCGGATAATCTACGGGGAGATGCAAGTAAGTTATTGCAGGTATTGTTGAATATTACTTTCAATGCTATCAAGTTTACAAGTAATGGAAAAATTAAGGTGGTAGTTGATTGCGAAGAGAAATCCGAAGAGCGGGTGAAGCTTAATTTTACCATTTCTGACACAGGCATTGGTATCCCAAAAGAAAAACTTCCTTTTATTTTTGACAGGTTCTTCCAGGTGCAGGATAATGTTACTAAAAAGTATGGGGGGACGGGACTGGGATTATCCATAACGCGTCAAATTGTAATGCTCCAGGGAGGCTTTATTGATGTTGATAGTGAAGAAGGTAAGGGAACAACATTCAAGTTTAACCTTGGTTTTGATATTGCAAAAGATATTGGTCCGGCAGGAAAAAATAAAACAGTTTCAGGTTTCCTCCAGGAAAATATTTTGGGATTAAATACTGGTATAAGAGTTCTTCCGCATAATATGAAAATCCTGGTTGTGGATGACAATGCACTTAACCGGGAACTGGTTTGTTTTATTCTACAGGATTTTCAGGTAACATTCAAAGCCGCTTCAAGTGGTCAGGAAGCGCTTGATATCCTGAAAAATGAATCTTTTGACGTTGTACTCATGGATGTACAGATGCCTGTTTTGGATGGAAGGGAAACAACCAGAAAGATCAGGGAGATGCTCAAACTGCAAATTCCTGTTATAGCACTGACAGCTTTTTCACAGCCTGTAGAAAAGCAGCGATGTCTTGATGCCGGTATGGATGCTTACTTGTCGAAACCGGTTAAAGAAAAAGAGCTTTTTGAAACACTTGAAGTGTTTAAACCAGAAACTAACGTTACATCAAGTATAATAGACATTCAATATCTGAAAGGCATTGCTACAGACAACAAAGAATTCATTGATTCCGTGATCCTTAAAATTGCTGATACACTTCCAAATGAAATCGCTGCCCTCAGACAAGCGGTAGAAAATAAAGACCATACTTTGGTTAACCGGTTATCGCACGACATGAAAACTACATTTGCCATTTTAGGCCTTGATGATACTTTATCTGATCCTTTCCGGTTTCTGGAGTCATGGGATTCTAACATTAAAGGAAATGGCAAGGTTAAAAAGATGCTGGAATTAATTGAAAGCACAGGTGCAGAAGTAACTATTCAGATTCGTGAAAATTTTTCAATGGACTCCATTGATAAATAAATTATGCAATTCATAGGGATTAAGATATTGGATGTACCCCAATTTATTGGGGTGAAATAATCTACATTAATAAAAAAATACCTCATCTATAAAAATCCATCCACGCTGTTTTTTCCCACTGTGCCATTGCGGTAATGAAGTCACTGGCCTGGCTTCAACCACAATAAAACGGTATCTGCCCTTTTTAACTGGAACAGTATAAGCCATGTTCCCGACTTTCCCATATTTTGTTGGCTGTACAGGGATGAGTTTTCCGATTTGTTTCAGGTGATTTGTATCATTTCCCCCATGGACAATGATAGATTCCGGTGGAAAAATATAGCTGCCATGATTATTTGCCATGCTTAACACAACTTCATGAATACTATCTGCCTGTTTAAATCTAAACTGAACTTTGCCAGAATTATTTCTGAATCCCAGCCAGTTAACCATCAAATTATTGCTTTCTCCTTTATTGCCATCTATAAGACTTGCACCTCTCTGTAAAGAATATTTGGGATCCGGATTAGTTAATAAAATGGCATCAGAAGGCTTAATTCCAGTTGCATACAAAGTCCATTCATTGATATCGCTTGCGTACCAACCAGGCATGATTGCCCTGGCCTTAACAATGGTTGGGCCGGGTATGGGAATGGGATTTTGATAAAACTTTGAGCCTGTACTATCAGGATCTTTGCCGTCAATTGTAAAAATAATTTTCACTCCTGGCATCGGATGTCTTAGAACGAAACCTTCTGAAGCATTGAAAATAGTTTTTTCAGGGTTTTTCATTAAAGGTGTGGTCAACTTTAATATTTCTGTACTATCAGCGATATTTCCATGATCAAAATGAATTCCGGGAAATTTTTTTGACAGGGTATTTATCTCTGCCTGGGATATTCCTGATTGCCACAGATATACTTTTTTGAGAGCGCCGATTTTCCCAAGGTCTTCAATACTTTGGGCCGAAACTTTGGTATTGGCCAGGGAAAGCCTTTCCAACTTCTTACACGATGCCAGCAGATGTAAGGTTGAACCGCTAATTTTGGTCCCGTTAAGGATGAGTTCTTCCAGGTTTTCAAACGCTGCAATTGTTTTTATTGCATCATCTTCAACAGGCATTTTAGAAAGATTTATGGAAACAACCTGTTGCCTGATTGGTTTACATTCTTCCAGCATTTCCGGTTTGAACTGTTGGCTTACATAAAAAGTCATCAGCAGGGCAGGAGATCGATTATCCTTTGGCGTTATACTCCTGTAAGGATTATTTAATTTGGATAATATCGCAGGATCGGCGGCCTTGAAATTATACAATGTTGGTTCAATGAAAAGATCATCCGGCTGAATAGTAAATGAACTGGCAAATATGCGGAAGCTGTCGCTCGCCGGAAAATCACGAAAAGTTTTTTCAAAACTGGCACCTTTTCCAATCCATTGGTGAAGGAGTGATATTTCAGTTTCAGTTAATGGTGTCTTGCCTTTAGGGGGCATATGTTTTTTATCCTCCACATCAAGTAATAGCCTTTTTATTAAGAGACTTTTTTCCGGGTGGCCGGGCTCCCATGGAACGCCATCTTTTCCCCCTTTTAAAAACTGAGCCATTTGGGTCATTACAAGATTACCTTTGGCTTTTTTTTCATTGTGACAGGAATAGCACCTTGCTTCCAATATAGGCTGTATGGCCGCTTCATAAATTGTGCTGCTGTCTGTGGCAGGTTTTTTCGAGACCACAGAATCCTTTTTTATCCTTACTGTTAAATAGTCTTTCCCATGCGTAAGGATTCCCCCATTATGGCTGCCAATAACAAGTATGATTCCGCATAATATCATCACAATGGGAAACAAACGGAAAGAAAAGCTGAACCGCATATATATAAGCCATGCGATATAACTGACAACGGCAGTTGCGCCACCGAGCCACCTGTGCCGGTTTAATAAATCGGGGTCGTATCCGTTTTCAGTTGATAAAATGATGCCTGATATGGCTGTTATGGTGGCAAAAAAAACAGCATGCAGCAGGAGCAATCCATAGAAATCATCAAAACCTTGCATAAGTTTCCATTGGCTTCTGTAGGGGAAAAGAATAACCAGTAAAAGTATTAATGTAATTGGGATATGCAACAAAAGGGGGTGGAAACGACCCGTAGCCATCAGCCATTCCGGGACGGATACCTGATGATAAAAAAGAAGTAATAAAAGCAGTATCAACTGCAATGAAAAAACAATATTAGAAAGGACTTTACGGTATCGGGTCATGAAAAAAATAATAAAAGCAAAATCAGTAAATAGCTAAGAAATTACAGAAGATTAACCAGTATTCATTAACATGCTTATGCCATGATTCCTTTAACGAGGGTACCTTCAACATCTGTGAGCCGGTAACGTCGTCCCAGATGTTTAAAAGTTAGTTGTTCATGGTTTACACCCATAAGGTGTAATACGGTTGCATGAAAATCATGTACGCTAACCGGGTCTTTAACAATATTATAGCCAAATTCATCGGTTTCACCATAAACAGTTCCTGGTTTAATTCCTCCACCTGCCATCCAGATGCTGAAACATTTTGGGTGATGATCCCTTCCATAATTGTCTTTGGATAGATCGCCCTGGCAATAATTTGTACGGCCAAATTCCCCGCCCCAGATCACCAGTGTTTCGTCCAGCAGCCCTCTTTGCTTAAGGTCTTTTACCAATGCAGCGGAGGCCCTGTCTACATCCTGAGCCTGAAGTGGCATTTCTCCCACAAGGTTTCCATGCTGATCCCAGCCCTGGTGATATAGTTGCACAAACCTGACTCCGGATTCTGATAATTTCCGTGCCAGTAAACAATTGGCTGCATAGGTTCCCGGAACAAGGCAATCCGGTCCATACATTTTGATGATATTATCCGGTTCTTTGGACAGATCTGTAAGTTCGGGAACTGCTGTTTGCATTCGGTAAGACATCTCATATTGTTGAACCTTGGTCTGGATCTCCGGATCGCCAAAGTGTTCAAATGACAATGCGTTTAATTTCGCCAGGTTGTCAAGCATGTCTCTTCTTGAAACCTTATCCTGACCTTCGGGGTTTTTTAAATATAATACCGGGTCTTCCCCACTGCTGAAAACAACCCCCTGGTGTATACTGTCGAGAAATCCATTGGTCCATAATTTTGAATAAACACCTTGTCCATTACCCCTTCCACGTGAAAGTAAAACACAATATGCAGGCAGGTTTTTATTATCACTTCCCAGGCCATAACTCATCCAGGCACCCATACTTGGGCGGTTACCCTGTTGTGCACCTGTTTGAAAAAAAGTAAGCGCAGGATCATGATTGATCGCATCTGTATGTATCGTTTTTACGATACAAATATCATCTGCAATACTGGCGATCTGCGGAAACATATCACTTATCCATGCACCTGACTGTCCATATTGTTTAAACCCGAATGCTGAGCCAACTAATGGAAATTTTTCCTGTGAGGCAGTCATTCCTGTAAGCCTTTGGCCCATTCTGATTGATGCTGGTAAATCTTTTCCCTGCATTTGTGTTAACAGAGGTTTGTAATCAAAGCTTTCCAGTTGAGAAGGTGCGCCATTTTGAAAAAGATATATGATTCTTTTGGCTTTTGGTGCAAATTGCGGAATACCTAATGCCTGCAGTGATGATTCTTCTTCCTTTTTCCCAAAAGCTCCCGGGATCAGCAATGATCCAAGCGCGATACTCCCCAGGCCAAGACCGGCGCGGGTGAGGAAATGCCTTCTGGTATAATTTAGTCTGTATTTATTCAATTCGTTCTGCATGATCAGGATTTAGTGGATGTTTCTTCCAAATTATACATTGTGTGGATCAGCTGCATCATTGCTGCCAGTTGTGCCGGATCTGATGTATTATTCTTCGGGTATTCACCAACGTTGGTAAACTGTCTTGCTTTTTTAGGATCTGCCTGGAAATTCTTTAATACCTTTTTATAATAGTCTGTAAGCAGTTGTAATTCATTTTTTTCCGGCCGACGGCAAAGAATGCGCCTGAATGCAGATTCAATTTTGGCTTCATCACTTTCTTTTTGTAACAGTAATGATTGTGCCAGTACCCTTGAGGCTTCCAAAATCTGGGGGTCATTTAACATTACCAGCGCCTGCAATGGGGTATTTGTCCTAAGTCTTTTAACCTCGCACTGATCCCGGTTACCGGCATCAAATATCAGTAAAGAGGGTGGTGGGGCTGTTCTTTTAATGAATGTGTACATGCCTCTCCTGTATAATTTATCTCCGTGATCCTGTACATACCTGGCCAGTTCACCCCGGCCGGATGTGGTGGATTCCCATATTCCGGGAGGTTGATAAGGTTTTACACTTGGACCGCCGATTTCCCGTACCAGTAGCCCACTGCTCGCCAGGACATGGTCTCGCGCCATTTCTGCGGTTAGCCGTAATCGTGATGAATAACTGTAATATTTGTTTTCAGGATCAACTTTTAATTTTTCTTTTGCGTAAACAGCGCTTTGCCTGTAAGTAGCGGAGCTTACAATTTGTTTGACCAATCGTTTAATATTCCAGCCGTGTTCCCGGAAATCAGTTGCGAGCCAGTCCAGTAATTCCGGATGCGTTGGCAGTTCTCCCTGCATGCCAAAATCACCCGATGTTTTTACCAGGCCCTTGCCGAAGAAATCCTGCCAGATACGATTTACAAATACACGGGCAGTGAGCGGGTTATTTTTATCCAATAACCAATTGGCCAGGCCCAGCCGGTTTTTAGCAAATTTGAGTGTATCAAAAGAAAGTATTGCCGCTGGCACATTCATATCAACAGTATCCTTTGGCTGATCATATACACCGCGTTTCAGAACCCTTGTTACTCTTTTAATACTACTGTCTTTCATCACCATAACGGTTACGGGTGCTGTATCTTTTTTATTGATAAAATGCAACACATTGTTGATATCGGCTGTGGTTATTTTTATAATGGGCGGATCACCGGGGGATGCAAGGGTGATATCACCTACCAGGCCTTTTTCATTAACCTGGTTGAAAAAAGCGAAACTGCTGTAATAGTCTTTCTGAGAAATGGGGTCGTATTTATGATCATGGCACTTGGCACATTCATAAGTAAGGGCAAGAAATGCTTTGCCAAATGTATTGGTACGGTCTGTTACATATTCTATGCGGTATTCTTCATCAATCACACCTCCTTCCTGTGTGATTTTATGGTTACGGTTGAAACCGGTAGCTAAAAGTTGTTCTTGGGTTGGATGTGGAAGCAGGTCTCCGGCAAGCTGCCAGGTAAGAAAAGTGTCATAACCATAATTCCGGTTAAAAGCATGTATTACCCAGTCGCGCCAGGGCCACATCGTTCTTAATCCATCATCCTGGTATCCGTGACTGTCTGCATATCTTGCCAGGTCGAGCCAGGGAATAGCCATTTTTTCCCCATAATGAGGGCTTGCCATTAGGCTATCGATCATTTTATCAATGGCATTTTCACTGTTATCCGAAAGAAATTTATCCTGTAGGTCAATATCCGGAGGAAGCCCGGTGAGGTCAATACTTAAGCGCCTGAGCAAAGTTTCTTTTCCGGCCTCTTTATTGGGAACCAGGCCAACAGTTTCCATTTTATGTAAAATAAACCGGTCAATCTCATTTCTGGGCCATTTTTCGTCTTTCACTTCAGGAAGATCAGGCGATTCCGGGGGAATAAAGGCCCAATGTTTTTTATATGGGGCCCCCTGTTTGATCCATTTTTCGATCAGTTTAATCTCATGTGGCGATAATAACAAGTTTGATGAAGGAGGGGGCATGATCTCAGCGGTGTCTGTTGAACTGATTCTCAGGTAAAGGGCAGACTTTAAGGGATCTCCTTTTACGATAACATGATTTGCTGGGTCGTCTTTTAAAGCTGCATATGCACCTTCTTCCAAATCCAGCCTCAGATTAGATTTTCTGGCATTGGCATCCGGCCCATGGCATTTAAAGCACCTGTCTGACAAGATGGGGCGAATATGGTAATTGAAATCTATTTTGTCCGGTATGGAAGCAAGTTCACCGGTTTTAGAAGGAAACATCCAGAATATTAGGGATACACCAATAAGGAGGACAACTATTCCCCCAATAACCCAATATATTAGTTTGCCAGAGCGGTAATTAGCCGGATTTCCTTTTTCCATGAGCAACAGTTAAGACAAGATATTAAAAAATCAAGATTGTTCAATACATGGCTTCAGAATAAAAAGGGTTAAAAAAATGATTAATAACAGGAAAACGAATGATTCCCGGTGGATAAATCACCCTGAAATTTTTCGAAAATTGTATTACATTTAAAAAGAATGATCCAGCTAGCCCTAGAAACCCGCCTATCATTTCTTAACCAAAAATTTTCTCCAATGGTTCAGACAGATCTCTCACAACTCAACAGGGAGTGCAATACCTGGAAAGAGAACCTTCGCAACTATCGTTCAGAACTTTCAGGTTACCGGCACAAATTACAGGAAGTAGTTAATCATCCCATTAGTAAAACTGCACTCCCGCAGGTTGAACACTACGACAACCAGTTTGATATTCAGCTCACCAACATCAGTCACCTGAAACATGCCATTAAGGAACATGAAAAAATGGCCAGTTGGGAAAAAGGGCAACCGGAACCCCCCATGCAGGAATTGCTTTGGACTACACATGAGAGTCTTCATGACCAATACCAAAACCTGGAGACTACACTAAACGATTTGAAGCATGAATTCAATTCGTTTGTGAGACATATGAGTTAATTTTTTTACACAAATAATATGTTCTGGAACAGCACTCCGAAGAGGCTGAATGTTATTGTATTGCTTGCACTTTTTTAATTTTTGCTTTTTAGTTTCTAACTTATTAAACTGCTTTTTATGCCTGAATTTGATACCTCACATGTAAAAAACATTGCCTTACTCGGTCATGCCGGGTCGGGCAAAACTACACTGGCAGAATGCATGCTTTTTGAAGCTGGCATCATCAACAGAAGGGGTTCTGTTGCAGAAAGATCCACTGTAGGTGATTACCACGAACTGGAACAAGAAAGGGGAAATTCCATTTTCTCCAAATTAATGCATACCAAATGGAAAGGTTACAAGATAAATATTATTGACACACCGGGATATGACGATTTTAACGGTGAAGTGATCTCAGCACTTCGGGTAGCCGATACCGGTGTATTGTTACTGAATGCTGCCATGGGTGTTGAAGTAGGTGCAGACCTGATTTGGGATTATACCGAACGTTTCAAAACACCCATGTTGATTGCCATTAATAAACTCGACCACGATAAAGCAGATTTCGAAAAAACACTGCGCCAGGCAAAAGAGCATTTTGGCAGTAAAGTAATTGCCGTTCAATATCCAATGGAAACCGGCCCAGGCTTTAACGCCATTGTGGATGTGCTCAAAATGAACCTGTATAAATTCCCTGCAGGAGGTGGTAAACCTGAAAAACTACCTATTCCCGATAGTGAAAAAGAAAGGGCAGAAAATTTACATAAGGAACTGGTTGAAGCCGTTGCTGTTAATGATGAAATGCTGATGGACCATTATCTTGATAAAGGAGAACTTGATGAAGATGAAATGCGGGTTGGGTTAAAGAAATCCCTGATCAACCATGATATCTTCCCGGTATTTTGCATCTCTGCGGAAAAAGATATGGGTAGTGGCCGTTTGATGGGTTTCATTGATAATGTTTGCCCCAGTGCAAACGAAATGCCCCCTCAGTCAACCAAAGCCGGAGACAAATTAACCTGTGATGCAAATGGACCGGCCTGCCTTTTTATCTATAAAACAACATCTGAACCGCATGTGGGCGACCTGTCGTTCTTTAAAGTTTTTTCCGGTACCATCAAAACCGGTATGGAACTGGTTAATGAAAATAATGGTGTAACAGAAAAGATCAACCAGTTGTTTGTAGTGGAAGGGAATAAAAGAACACCGGTGAATGAATTGGTAGCCGGAGATATTGGCGCAACACTTAAGCTTAAGAATACCCATGTTAATAATACCCTGCATGTGAAAGGGAAAAATATGGAATTACATCCTATCGTTTTTCCGGCACCTAATATGACCGTGGCGATTGAAGCCGTGAAAAAAGGGGAAGAGGATAAACTTTCACAGGCCTTGCATGCACTTAGAGAGGAGGACCCAACGCTACTCGTAGAAGTTTCTGCAGAATTGCGCCAGATCCTTATCCATTGCCAGGGGGATATGCACCTTGCTGTGGCAAAATGGAAAATTGAGCACCTGCATAAGTTGGAAGTTAAATTTTCCAAACCAAGAATACCTTATCGGGAAACCATCCGGAAAGTTTCTGAATCAACTTACCGACATAAAAAACAATCAGGTGGTTCAGGTCAGTTTGGTGAAGTTTTTATGCGTATTGAACCATGGTATGAAGGCTTGGCAGATCCGCATGGATTGAATGTTCGCCACCGCGATGAATATCCGTTGGATTGGGGTGGCAAGCTTGTTTATTATAATTGTATCGTTGGTGGCGCCATTGATGTACGTTTTCTTCCTTCGATCCTGAAAGGGGTTATGGAAAAAATGCATGAAGGGCCACTCACTGGTTCTTATGTACGGGATGTTCGGGTGAGCGTATATGATGGTAAAATGCACCCTGTAGACAGCAATGATATTTCTTTCAAGATCGCCGGTATGATGGCATTTAAACAGGCCTTCCAGCAGGCAGACCCACAGTTACTGGAACCTATCTGGCATGTTGATGTTTTATGTCCGGATGATCTTACCGGAGCCGTAATGGGCGACCTGCAAACACGGCGGGCTCTTGTGGAGGGTATTGATACGGAAGGGCATTTTCAAAAGATCTCTGCAAAAGTACCTTTGGCAGAAATGGATGGATACTCTTCCTCTCTTCGATCCATTACACAGGGACGGGCCAGGTTTAGTATGCATTTCCATGAGTATGCCCCGGTTCCTTTTGACTTACAAAGGAAACTGATAGACGATTACCATAAATACGCAGAAAAAGAAGAAGTATAATGGGAAATATAAAAAAGAGAAAAAAAAGGCCGCAGTTTTTATCTGCGGCCATTTTGTTTAGGCATCCAGGCGGAAAGATAAATTACATATTACACCCCATGTGGTGATTTTACCATTCTTTACATGGCATTTTATGTCTTTTACATAAACAGAGTCGATATTCCGGATTGTTTTAGAGGCTTCCTTAACGGCAACTTTAATAGCATCATCAATTCCTTTTTCTGAAGAGGCAATGACTTCTATAACTTTTACAATAGACATAATGGAAATTTTTGTAGGTTAAACAATCAAATTTGGCTTTACTAAATATACAATAAAAGCACAATATTGACTGCGGATAACCAGATTAAATCAATTCAATTAAGAATCTCCCTGACATGTATTCCAATATTTTCGGATAGTTTTTGTAAAGGCAGGTCATTACTATCACCACCAAAAGGATCTTCAATCTCTTCGGCAATAACTTCAATACTGGCCAGTACATAAAAGACAAAAATCACCACAGGTATGATATAATATCCCAATGTAAAAACAAAACCAAGGGGAAGGGTCATCACATAAAAGAAGATGAATTTTTTAATGAAAAGCGAATAAGAAAATGGTATAGGTGTATTCTTGATGCGTTCACATGCGCCACAAATATCTGTAAAAGACTGAAGGTCTGGGCTAAGGGTCTGGAGTTCATGCCCGTTTATTTTACCTGTTTGATGTAACCTGTAAATTCGGTTTGCCATTATCCTGGCAACCTGGTTTGGAACGTGTTTTACTGTGTCAAGTGTTTTTAATTCAGGATGATCTTCTTCGTCCAGGGAAAGCCTTACTTTTTCAGACAGCAGGTGTGATTTTAATACCTGTGCATATAATGGGATCATCCTGGCAAAAAAAACCTTTTCAGCCATACCCGTTTCACCGGAAAGGGCATGAATCTTTATCGCCAGGTTTCTACTCGTATTCACCAGGGCACCCCATAATTTCCTGCCTTCCCACCATCTCTCATATGCTGTATTGGTTCGGAAAACAAGCAAAAGTGAAATAACAAATCCTAGCAGGCTGTGCAATATTGGCAGGTTCTTAAGATATTCACGATTATCAATCTTCACATAATTCAATTCTGCGTAAGCAACGGCCCATGCATAAAGCCCGATTGCGATCATCATTGGAAATAATTTTCTAACCGTATCCGACTTGTGAAGACGGAAAATAAAAGTGAACCATTCCTTGGGATTGTATATTACCACAAAATTTTTATTTAATGTTACTAAAATACATCACTTAAACTTAAGTAAATTAATTACTCAAAATTGTGCTAAAAATCAATCCAACATCGAAATATTACTATTGGAAAAGCTCTGCTGTTTTGAGGTACTTTTCTATTCAGTTTTTTAGCCACAGATGTCACGGAAAACAGCCGGAAAAAGTCAAATACAGAACAGAGACTGATTTTTTTCAGGCTGTTTTCTGTGTATTCCGTGGCTCATTTTTAAAATTACTTATTCATAATTTTCATATTGGATAAGTCCAAGGTTTCCTGTATTCCCTTTTAAGTAAAGCAGTGGCTGCAGGATCGTTGATAAAATTTTCCTTTTCCGGATCCCAGTCAACACTGCGCCCAAGTTTATAAGATAACATTCCTAAAAGGCTCATGGTTGTAGATCGATGCCCCGTTTGGATATCGCAGATGGGTAAACGATTTTCCATGACAGACACCATGAAGTTGTTCCAGAGTTCTTTTATATTGTTTTTATCTTTTGTATGAAGTACCGGATCCTGGTGAAGTATTGATTTATTTGTATTGGAAGGATAGAAAGTCCAGCCATCAAGCCAGCCCATATGAAATGTTCCTTCTGTGCCATAGAAATAACAACCGATATTGGACTTCTCTGCTTCATTGCCTGCATATAAACGGTGTTCCCAGGTTGCTGTAAAACTTTCAAAAGCAAAATTAACAACCTGCGTATCCGGCGCATCTGAGTTATCGTTTTTAATATGTCTTGCTGCAGTGGAAAAGATCTTTCTTGGCCCTTTTTCTTCGGTCCACCATAAGATCTGGTCCATCCAGTGAATGCCCCAATCGCCTAATTGGCCATTGGCAAAATCAAGGTGTTGGCGGAAACCTTTTGGATGGATGGATGGATTATAATTCACTAAAGGTCCGGGCCCGCACCACATGTTCCAGTCAAGTCCTTCGGGTACATCAGCATCCGGAATTTTAGTACCCTGATCACCGCCATAGTGTACAAATGCCCTTACCATCCCAATCTTTCCCGCTTTGCCCGATTTTAAAAATTCCATACCGGAGATATTATGCGGCGATACCCGACGGTGTGTTCCTACCTGTACTACCCGGTTATTTGCCCTGGCCACTTTTACAATGGCTTTACCTTCATTGATGGTGTGTCCAATAGGCTTTTCTATATAAACATGACAACCTGCCTGGATGGCTTCAATCGCTATCAGGGCATGCCAGTGATCTGGTGTTGCAACAATGGCGATCTGTGGTTTCTCTTTTTGTATCAGTTCGCGATAGTCTGTATATATCCGTGGTAATTGACCTGTCAGGGTTTTTACTTTTTCCGCAGCAGGCATTAAGAAACGCCTGTCAACATCACATAATGCAACAATCTTATTTTGCCCGGACTGAATGGCTTCATCCAGTATATTCATGCCCCACCATCCTGTGCCAATTAAAGCAGTTGAATAAACCGATGGCTGGTGTTTGTAAAAAAATGAGGGTATTGCAAGGGCTGCCATCCCTTTGGAAGTTTGATCAAGAAATTGTCTCCTTTTCATAAACCTTTTTGTTATTTATTATCAGCAAAACAACGTATTAGAAAAAAACAAATACCTTAAATATCATATTATGAGGAGGTATTTTTTTCAATTTAAATGCTTTTTGAATAAATATCAGTTTTTGTACTAAGCATTATTGTCTAATACCCTGATTAATATCATCTTCTCTGATTTTATACTAACTTATGTTCGTGTTATAATTACATCATCATCTGAATGGCAGACCGTTTTAATTTACATATTGAAAATGGACCTAAAAATTGGGCAAACTGGGTAATTATTCTTCTTGGTGGTTCTGCAATTCTTTATCTTGGCCGTTCACTTTTCATTCCGCTTAGTTTTTCCATATTAATGAGTTTTGTTTTATACCCAATTTGCAGGTGGCTCGAAAAGAAAAGGATAGGGAAAATTTGGGCCATAATAATTTCACTATTGCTTGTTACCATCTTGCTGGCACTTGTACTCGCACTATTGGTCAATCAGTTCATTGCCTTTGGACAGGAGTGGCCAAAACTCCAGGAAAAATTATTGCGTTCTTATGCAGAATTAAGCGTTTTCATGGAAAAAAAATGGGGCGTGAGTACAGAAACACGGGACAAATGGGTAACCAATTTTCTGAATGATACATCAACATCCGGGATAGGTTTAATCAGAACGACGATTACATCTTCTGTTGTATCGCTTGTTTTGCTGGCTTTGATACCCGTATATACTTTTTTGATCCTGCTTTATCGCCACCGGCTGGTTATAGCATTGGAATTCATTTTCCCGCATATTTCAAAAGAAAGGATCAGGGAAATTTTACAACTTACCATTCACACTTATTATGAATTCATAAAAGGCATGGCGATTGTTTATATTATTGTTGGAATATTAAACAGTATTGGTTTATTAATATTGGGTGTCCCTCATGCCATCTTATTCGGTTTCATTGCTTCCATACTCACATTCATTCCATATGTAGGGCTGATGATTGCCTCATTATTACCCATTACGATTGCATGGATTACCTATAATTCCATTTGGTTTCCCTTGGGCGTGATTGGCGTTTTTGCAGTTGTTCAATACCTGGAAGGTAATGTCATCTTTCCTTGGGCTGTAAGTCAGAAACTCAACCTCAATACTCTTTTTACTATAATTGCCATTATTGCAGGGGGGATCATTTGGGGGGCAGCGGGAATGATCCTTTTTGTTCCTTTTGCCGCTATACTCAAATTGATTGCAGAGAAAACAGAAGGCGGGGAGGCACTCGCTTTTTTATTAGGGAATGATGATCGGGTATAGGGTCTTTCCTGAATAGCATAAAGAATAGGCTATGGATGCTGATCTTCAAAAAAAATTAATTTATAATACCTGACTATATTTGAAAATATATTGTAAAACTGAAAATATACTTATACTAAAGCAAACATACTCAAACAAAAATCGATTTAACATGAAAGATTATCAATCACAAATCAAACACAAAGAACTCTTACAATTCGTACAGGAAATGGAGCAGCTTTGCACCCCGGATAAAGTGAGCTGGTGTGATGGATCAGAAGAAGAATACCAAAGGATATGCGAAGAGCTTGTTCAAAAAGGAACTTTCCGTCGTTTAGACCCGGTAAAGTGGCCAAATAGTTTTGCTTGTTTTTCAGATCCAAGCGATGTGGCAAGGGTTGAAGATAAAACATTCATCTGCAGCAGAAGAAAGGAGGATGCCGGTCCTACTAATAATTGGGTTGACCCCCGGGAAATGAAAGGCCACATGAAGACTTTGTTTACCGGTTGCATGAAAGGAAGGACAATGTATGTCATCCCATTCTGTATGGGACCAGTAGGTTCTCCCATTGCTAAAATTGGCGTACAGATTACCGATTCTGAATATGTAGTAGTTAATATGAAGATCATGACCCGCATGGGCCTGCCGGTTATTGAAGCCCTGGGAAGTGATGGTGAATATATAAAATGCCTGCATTCAGTTGGTGCTCCTCTTGAGCCGGGACAGACCGACAGTAAATGGCCATGTAATCCAACAACAAAATATATTGTCCATTATCCCGAAGACAGGGCGATTGTATCATATGGTTCGGGCTATGGCGGAAACGCATTATTAGGAAAAAAATGCCTTGCCTTACGGATCGCATCTGTTATGGCGGAAGAAGAAGGCTGGCTGGCTGAGCACATGCTTATCCTTGGTGTAGAAGATCCCAAAGGGCAAAAAACATATGTAGCGGCAGCATTTCCAAGCGCCTGTGGTAAAACCAATTTTGCCATGCTCATTCCGCCAAAAGAAATGGGTGGATGGAAAGTAACAACTGTAGGCGATGATATTGCCTGGATAAAACCGGGTAAGGATGGCCGTTTATATGCCATTAATCCTGAATACGGTTATTTTGGCGTAGCTCCTGGTACCAATACCAAAACCAATCCCAATGCGATGATTGCGTTATCAAAGAATTCTATTTTCACTAACGTAGGTGTTACGGATGATGGTGATTTATGGTGGGAAGGTATGAGTAAGGAAGCGCCGACTAATATTACAAACTGGCAGGGGCAACGCCATGATCCCAACAGTGGAAAACCAGTTGCACATCCCAATGCCAGGTTTACAGCACCTGCATCACAATGTCCGAGTATAGATTCCAATTGGGAAAAGCCGGAAGGTGTTCCCATCAGTGCTTTTATATTTGGCGGAAGGCGCAGTACCACAGTGCCTTTAGTATTCCAGGCATTTAACTGGAACTATGGTGTATATGCAGCTTCAACAATGGGCTCTGAAACAACCGCTGCTGCTTTTGGTGAGGTAGGTAAGGTTCGCAGGGACCCTTTTGCCATGTTGCCATTCTGTGGATATCATATGGCGGATTATTTTAACCACTGGTTACAATTTGGCCGAAACCTGCAGAATCCGCCAAGGATTTTTAGTGTTAACTGGTTCAGGAAAGACGAAAATGGTAAATTCCTCTGGCCCGGTTTCAGCGACAATATGCGGGTATTAAAATGGATCGTTGAAAGATCTAGGGGTAAAGTTTCCGCTATAGAAAGTCCGGTTGGATGGATGCCCAAATATGAGGATCTTGACTGGACTGGCTTATCTTTCAGTAAGGAAGAGTACGACCGTATAATGGAAGTAGACCGGGAAGCATGGAAAACCGAGATCATGGCACATGAGGAATTATTTGCACGGATGTACGATAAACTACCCAAAGAGTATTTCTTTATGCGCGAACTTTTACTGTCATCTTTGTGGAGGTCTCCGGAACACTGGTACCTTGAAGGTGAAACGCATTAAAAAGTTGAAAATCGAAAGTTGAAAATCGAAAATAAACAGCCCGGCGAATCCCGGTCTCACGGTCTATATATTGCCGGAGGCCGGGATAATATATTAATGTAAATCATTTTATTTTCATGAAACAGTTCTTATTTTTCACACTTCTGAGCATGACACTAAGCTTACGCGCACAAATATCCGATTTCAGCAGTTATCCGGTTTATAAAGGAGATGATCTGGGTTTACGTTATACACCTGGAGCATCAAACTTCAGAATCTGGTCGCCGGCCGCGGAAAAAGCGGAGTTGATTTTTTATACACAAGGAGCAGGTGGATCTGCTGTTCAAACAATCAGTATGGCCAGATCCGAATCCGGAACCTGGACTGCGGAAGTGAAAGGGGACCAGAAAGGAAAATTCTATGTTTTTCGGGTATACGTGAACGGTAAGTGGAACCAGGAAGTACCTGACCCATATGCTAAAATGGTTGGTGTCAATGGCAGAAGGGCTGTAATTGCCGACCTGACTGCAACCAATCCTGCAGGCTGGGAAAAAGACCGTTCGCCAGACTTTGGCATGAAGGATCCGGGTACCAAAAAGATCATCAATCATAAAACAGATGCAATTATTTACGAGCTGCATGTGCGGGATGCAAGTATTGATGCCAGTTCCGGAATTAAGATGAAAGGTAAATTTCTTGGGCTGACTGAAAAAGGCACAAAAAACCAGGCTGGTCTTGCTACTGGTATAGATCACCTGAAAGAATTGGGTGTTACGCATATTCACCTTCTTCCATCATATGATTTTTATACGGTTGATGAAAGTAAACTTGACAGTCCGCAATATAACTGGGGCTATGATCCGCTTAACTATAACACACCGGAAGGTTCTTATTCCACCAATCCATATGATGGGGTTACCCGGATCAGGGAATTCAAAGAACTGATCAAAACAATGCATGCCAACGGACTTCGGGTAGTCATGGACGTTGTATATAATCACACAATGTTTTCTGAAACTTCCTGGTTCAACCAGCTTGCCCCCGGGTATTATTACCGGCAAAAGCCTGATGGTTCATTTTCAGATGCAACAGCATGTGGTAATGAAACAGCCAGTGAAAGGCCCATGAT
>JAHEEX010000208.1 GCA_024640465.1 Sphingobacteriales bacterium
GCCCGAATGGCAGCTGTAAAACTGGGAGCAGACCAGTTGGCGCTAACATTAGGAAATACGATCCATTTGCATAATACCAGTGCGGAAAGATTCCGCTCAGACCATCGCTGGGTGAAGCATGAGCTTAAGCATGTGGAACAATTCAGGAAGTATGGTTTTTTCTGGTTTATTTTTCTGTATTCTTTGGAGAGCGTGCGAAAAGGGTATTACCATAATCGATTTGAAAAGGAAGCCCGGGCTGCTGAAATGGAGTGAGATTTTCTTCGTTGCTTAGTTTCCTTTGCGGTTCAGGTATTCAATATCCGATTAACCATTCAATTTCACCAAACCTGTAACTCCGGTCAATATCCTGATGAATGATCAACTCACCCTCAGCACTAACCGATTTTATCTTGCCTTCAAAAACTCCTTCTGCGTTTTTAAACTTTCTGATACTATCCCGGCCATATAATGCCTTGTTATATTCGGCCAGTAATGAAGTAAAACCACGTTTGTCTAATTGATCAAGTCTTTTTTCCAGGCAGCTGCAAAGTTCCCTGGCAAGCAGTGATGCTGTAAAATCCTTACCTGTAATCTGTTTAAGTGAAACAGGGTTAGGGATCGAAGGATCGAAACTGGTTTGATTGATATTGATACCCACACCAATTATGGCAAATTCCCAAATCCCGCCGCGAATGACATTTTCAATCAGAATACCCCCTGCCTTTCTGTCACGCCAGTATAAGTCGTTTGGCCATTTGATGGCCGTTTCGTCACCAGCATATCCTGTAAAAAAATCAAAACAGGCCAGGGCAGATGCTGCGCTGAGGGGGAAAATTATTCCGGGGTCTGGCTGTGGGGGCAAGGTTACCACGCTCAGGATCAGGTTCTGACCGGGTTCGCTGAGCCATTGCTTGTTTCGCTGGCCTTTACCCTGTTGTTGTTCGAAGGCAAAATATGCGGTACCGGGGGTTGCCAAACGGGCATGTACCTGTTCCATGGCATAAATGTTGGTACTTCCTACGGAGAGGAGTTCAATAAATGGGTTACCCAGCTTTGCCATAGTGTAATAAAGGGAATTTATTCCTATTTTTGGGCAAGTTAATAAAGATCAGGAGTCTATAATTGTGGCCTTCTTGTTGTTTTGATATTATTATCGATTAACCAATAAAGGGTCTGCAGACTTTCAATATAGAAAAACAAAAATCAACGCCATTTGACATCAACACCTGTATTGGTTGCCCGTGAAAAGAAGGGTAGCCGTCTCACCCGGAGCAGTAAGATCTTGAAAGTCATTACCAAAGCTATCCAGGATAAAAAGGGGGAAAATTTAATTTCAATGGATCTGAGAAAGATCCCTGAAGCAGTTGCTGATTTTTTTGTGATTTGCGAAGCCACCTCCACCACACAGGTTAAAGCCATTGCAGATTACATAGAAATTAAAGTGAAAGAAGATTGTGGTGAAAATGCATACCATCATGAAGGGCATAGTGCCATGCAATGGATAATAATAGATTATATAAATGTTGTGGTCCATGTATTTCAGCCCGAAACAAGGAAGTTTTATAAACTCGAGGAGATGTGGAATGATGCTGTAATGGAAGAGATCAAAGAAGAACTCCCTGTTAAAAAAGCTACTAAAAAGAAAAAAGTTTAAACATTCAGGTCTTAATAATCATTACATAGTAAACAAGAAGAGGAAGTTTTCATATGTCACAAGAAGAGTATAAGAAGGATTCAAATCAATCGCGCTTTCCGGGTTTCAATCGTTCATCCGGTGGAAACGATGAGAACAATCCCAAAAAAGGCCCACGCTTCAGCATTTATTGGGTTTATGCACTGGTTGCCATTTTTCTGATCGGCTACCAGGTGCTTAGGGGTGTAACACCAGATGCGGCTAATATCACTGAATTGAAGTTCAAGCAGGAGATGCTGGCTAAAAATCACGTAGAAAAAATTGAGCCGGTTAAGAATAAAGATGTTGTAAGGGTCTATATTAAAAAAGACAGCCTTAATCAATCTATTTATAAAGAATTATTGGGGGATAAATGGACCTATGTGTATAATTCAAAAGGCCCTCATTTTTCATTCCGGGTTTCAAAAGTTGATGACTACCAGGAATCACTGGATAAATATTTTCAGAGCAATCCACAAGTATCTCCTGTTCCGGTTGATCCGATAAATGATCCGGAATTCTTTGGGCCGATCATTAATTTCCTGTTTCCGTTGCTGATGTTCGGACTTTTGTTTGTGCTGATGATGCGCAAGGTTGGCGGACCAGGCGGAGGTGGTGGCCCGGGTGGTATTTTCAATATCGGCAAATCGAAAGCTCAGCTGTTTGATAAAGGCACCAAAGTGAACATCACTTTTGCTGATGTTGCCGGATTGGACGAAGCCAAGCAGGAAGTAATGGAGATCGTTGACTTCTTAAAGAATCCCAAAAAATATACAGCACTGGGCGGTAAAATTCCTAAAGGCGCTTTATTGGTTGGACCTCCGGGTACAGGTAAAACCCTTCTCGCTAAAGCTATGGCCGGTGAAGCACAGGTTCCTTTCTTCTCTATGTCTGGTTCCGATTTCGTAGAACTTTTTGTTGGTGTAGGTGCCAGCAGGGTGCGTGATCTGTTCAAACAAGCCAGGGAAAAAGCGCCATGTATCATTTTCATTGATGAGATCGATGCCATTGGTCGTGCCCGCGGAAAGAACATGATGGTCAGCAACGACGAAAGGGAGAATACACTCAACCAATTGCTTGTGGAGATGGATGGTTTTGGTGGCGACAGTGGTATCATTATACTTGCTGCAACCAATCGTCCGGATGTACTTGACTCAGCATTACTGCGCCCGGGTCGTTTCGACAGGCAAATCAGTATTGATAAGCCAGACCTGAAAGGTCGTGAGCATATCTTCAGGGTACACCTGAAGCCAATCAAGACTTCTGATAAACTCAATATTTTTAAACTCGCGGAACAAACACCAGGTTTTGCCGGTGCAGATATTGCCAATGTGTGCAATGAAGCTGCGCTGATTGCCGCCAGGAAAGGTAAGCAGCAGGTTGAAATGGATGATTTTCAGGATGCGATAGACCGTGTAATCGGTGGCCTTGAAAAGAAGAACAAAATCATCTCTCCGGAAGAAAAGAAGATCATTGCCTATCATGAGGCGGGCCACGCAGTTTGCGGATGGTATCTCGAGCATGCATACCCGTTATTAAAAGTTACGATCGTGCCTCGTGGTGTTGCAGCACTGGGTTACGCGCAATACACGCCTAAAGAACAATATCTGTATGATACAGAACAGCTGATGGACCAGATGTGCATGACACTCGGAGGAAGGGCTTCTGAAGATATCTTCTTTGGTAAAATCTCCACCGGTGCTCAGAACGACCTGCAGCAGGTAACCAAACTTTCTTACGCTATGGTTACTGTTTACGGGATGAATGAGAAAGTGGGTAAAGTGAGTTTCTATGATCCTCAAACGGAAAATGTTTTTACAAAACCATATAGTGAAGAAACAGGCAAGTTGATTGATAATGAAGTAAGAAAACTGGTTGATGAAGCCTATGTCCGCACTAAAAACCTGCTTATCGAAAAGCGTGATAAAGTGGAAAAGCTGGCACTCGCATTACTCGACAGGGAAGTACTTCATCAACAAGATGTGGAAGATCTTTTAGGCAAACGCCCATTTGAAGAAAAGAAAATCTTTTCTGATTCTGAGGAATTAAATCAAAGTGCGTTGGTTAATGATGAGCCATTAAAAAAAGCGGAATTACCAACGGATAATACATCTTCTGTACAAGCTGCCAACTAATGGAATCATCGACATCCAAAGAAAATATATTACGACAAATCCGCAAGGCACTGGCTCAACCAGTGCCTTTGCCTTTTCCCCAACAGGATACAAATTCCCCGATTTATCCAGAACCCGGGGATGATCTTTCTGTGCTGTTTGCTGCTGAATTCACCCGCCTGCTTGGTCGCTTCGCATATTGTATCAACGAAGAGGAACTTTACAGGCAGGTATCTTTACTGATCAGGGAAAAAAACTGGAAAGAAATTTATTGTAAAGAAGAATCGATAAAAGAGATATTTACTAAATCCGGCTTTGATCAGTTTTCAAACAAATCACTGGCCGATAGTGATGTGTCTATTACCAGTTGCGAGTCGTTGGTTGCAAGAACAGGCAGTATTGTTTTAAGTGCTGCTATGACCGAAGGCCGGACGGCCAGTGTATACGCGCCTATTCATATCTGTATTGCCCGTACTTCCCAATTGGTATATGATGTTAAAGATGCCCTTCAACTCATCCAGCAAAAATATTCCCCAAATCTACCTTCTTTGATCACTTTTGCTACCGGCCCAAGCCGCACGGCTGATATCGAAAAAACCCTGGTTGTTGGGGTTCATGGACCGAAGGAAGTGTATTGCTTTTTAGTGGAAGAGTAGTCATGAGTCTTGAGTCATTAATCGGGAGCCTTGAGCCAACAGCCGAAGGCAGGAGTCAATAGTCGTGAGTCATTAGTCAACAGCCGAAGGCATGAGTCTATAGTCAGGAGTCATTAGTCAACAGCCAAATACAAGTCGCCAGTTGACAGTCGCCAAAAACAGCCTTGATGAATAGTAAATTGGTTTAAAAAGAGACTACCAAAAATGTAAAAGTATTACAACTCATTGCTTTTGCCTGAAGTATTGTGCTTTTGTAATAAATGTCTCTTTGCATTTGGCTGTTGACTAATGACTCACGACTCTGGACTAACAACTAACGACTCCCGGCTGTTTTTGGCGACTGGCTACTGTCGACTGGCGACTGTTTTCGTATATTTGTTACATGCAAATCTTACCAGGAAAAAAAGTCTATTTCCTATCCGATTTTCACTTAGGCGTACCAGACAGGTTAACCAGCCTGGCAAGGGAGAAAAAAGTGATCCGCTTTTTAAACCAGGCAATGGAAGATGCGGCTGTTATCTTCATTGTCGGCGACCTCTTTGATTTCTGGTATGAATATAAAAAAGTAGTTCCCAAAGGATTTGTACGCATGCTGGGTAAACTTGCTGAGATTACAGATAAGGGCATACCTGTTCATTTTTTTGTGGGCAATCACGATATGTGGATGAACAATTATTTTGAATCGGAACTGAATATTCCTGTTTATTATGAGCCCCAAACCTTCACTTTCAATGATAAGAAATTCCTGATTGGACATGGTGATGGACTTGGCCCGGGTGATCATGGCTATAAATTTTTAAAAAAGATTTTTCGTAACAGATTTTGCCAGGCGCTTTTTGGTATCATCCCGCCTTATATTGGCATGGGCATTGCACAACAATCCAGTAAGAGCAGCCGTGCCGCTACAGGATCCGATGAGGAGCATTTCTTGGGTGAAGACAAAGAGTGGCTCATTATTTATTGTAAAGAAATTTTACAAAAAGAGCATTTTGATTATATGATCTTTGGCCACCGGCACCTGCCGATTGATTTTAAACTGGGGGAGAACTCCCGTTATATTAATTTGGGCGACTGGATACGATATGATAGTTATGCTGTCTATGATGGCCTGGATACAACCTTGAAATATTATACAGATTGAAAAACACTTTATTCATATTGTTCCTCTTTTTATCTCTTGGATCTTTAGCCCAGGGAAACTCAGCATATAAGGTTAAGAGATCTGTACCTGGCGATTTTTCTGGTTTTACTGCAGATAACCTGGGTAATATTTATGCGATTACACATAACAACCAGCTAAAAAAATATAACCCCAAAAGTGATTCCATGGGGGTCTTCAATGATGTAAGAAAATATGGGAAGCTCACATATATCGATGCTGCAAACCCTCTCAAGACCCTTCTTTTTTATAAAGATTTTCGAACCATTGTAGTTTTAGACAGGCTCCTGAATAAAGTAAATACCATTGACCTCAGAAAACAGAATATAATCCAGGTGAGGGCAGTGGCACAATCTTATGATAATAATGTCTGGGTTTTTGATGAACAGGAAAGTAAGCTGAAAAAGATTGGAGAAGACGGAAGGCTCATTAGTGAAACAGCCGATCTCAGGATTGTACTTGATGAAGCGCCTGTACCTGTTTCGATTTTTGATCAAAATGGATTTGTATACATGTATGATCCCCTGAAAGGGATGTATGTATTTGATTACTATGGTGCATTAAAAAATAAACTAAGCTTACTTAGCTGGACGGATGTACAGGTAATTGGTAATAATATCTTAGGCAGAAAAGATGGTAACCTCATGCAGTATACCACAGGTACACTGCAACTCAAAGAAACTGTATTGCCCGATTTTTTGCAAAAGGCTGAGAATATTCTTTTAGCACCGCAGGGAATATTTATTATGGAGCCAACCGGAATAAGGTTGTATTCAACCCAATTGTAAAGTTGATCAGAATCATTAATAAAAGACGATCAGTTTCTAAACGGCCAGCGGTCAGACCGAGGACGGTCAGACCGGGATGCGAACGGTACCCGGTCTGACGGCCTCCGTCTGACCGCCTGTAGACTCAGAATCCTGAAACTGGTTCAATGAAGTTTTTTACACTGAAGCAAAACAGGAAGAAGGATCTATTTTCTTAATCATCTAAAATTTCGACTCAAATATTATTTTGCAGTAAATGGGTATCTTTATTTACTGAATATTTCATCAGCACAGAAAGTTAATAAGAAAAAGCTTTTAACTAACACATATAAGTTTTGTCTCACACATTTGTATGAAAGAATTTTTTAACCAGGTTTTTCTTAGTAACACGATCCGCGACTATGCCATTGTAGCTGCAGTAATCCTGTTTGCCTACCTGATGAAAAAATTTGTAGGCAGGTATGTTTCGCGCCTTTTTTTCTTTTCGGTAA
>JAHEEX010000209.1 GCA_024640465.1 Sphingobacteriales bacterium
GAACTGGTTCATCATCTGGTTGACTTCTGCACGCACCTGATAAAGCCTTGCCCGAAACCATTGATTGGGCCAGTTCATCTCTGCATGTGCGGCCTCGTCCATATCAATGAGCACCATTTCACGACCCTTCCAGAGTTCAACCAGTTTAAGCGCGTTCCATATCTTATTGATGAAATTCCTCCCTTGTTCATTCGATGATTTATCCCAAAGAAGGTCGTTTCCCGCGGGAGATGAAATCAAAATGCCAAATCTCACAGCATCAGCTCCAATCTCATCAATCATCTCCAGCAGGTCTGGTGAGTTGCCCAACTGCTTACTCATCTTGCGGCCTTGTTTGTCGCGAACAATGCCGGTAAAATACACTTCATTAAATGGTTTCTGGCCCATGTATTCATAACCCGCCATGATCATCCGCGCTACCCAGAAGAAAATAATTTCAGGTGCTGTAACCAATGTATTGGTTGGATAATAATATTGAACTTCTTTATTGCCCGGGTTTGATATGCCATGAAATACTTCAAAAGGCCATAGCCAGGAAGAGAACCAGGTATCGAGACAGTCTTCATCCTGGGTTAACATAATATCTTCAACACCAAATTCCTTTTTGAATTTCTCTTTCGCTTCTGTTTCGTTCATTGCCACAACAAAACGGCCTTCGTTATCGAACCAGGCCGGAATGCGATGTCCCCACCAAAGTTGCCGGCTGATACACCAGTCTTTGATATTCTCCATCCAGTGGCGGTAGAGATTTTTATATTTTGGCGGATAGAATTTTATATCATCATCAGCCACGGCCTTCAAAGCCGGCCCGTAGATTTTTTTCATGTCTACCCACCATTGCAAAGACAGTCTTGGTTCAACAACCACATCTGTTCTTTCAGAGAATCCAACCTGGTTGCTATACTCTTCTATTTTAACCAGGAAACCTTTGGCTTCGAGTTCGGGTACAATTTGTTTTCTTGCTTCAAACCTGTCGAGCCCAACAAATAATTGAGCTGCAGCAGAGAGGGTGCCATCATCATTGAGTACATCGATCACTTCCAGGCCATGTTTTTGTCCCAACTGGTAATCATTCATATCATGTGCCGGTGTGATCTTTAGTGCACCTGTTCCAAAATCGACGGCAACATAATCATCTGCAATGATTTTAATGCGCCTGTTGATCAAAGGCACCAGTGCATACTTGCCAATGAGGTGCTGATATCGTTCATCCTTAGGGTTTACCGCAATGGCGGTATCACCAAGTATTGTTTCCGGTCTTACGGTTGCAATGGTAATCGAATTCGTATCTGATGCAGATCCATCGGCATTTTCAAGGGGATACTTCAGGAAATATAGTTTGGACTGCACTTCTTTGAAAATCACTTCTTCATCGCTCAATGCGGTTTTAGCGCGTGGGTCCCAGTTGATCATCCTCTTGCCACGGTATATATATCCTTTTTTATATAGGTCGTTAAAAACAAAGATTACCGACTGGTAATAATCCGGGTCCATGGTAAAAGTGGTCCGGTTCCAATCGATGCTGCAGCCCAGTTTTTTTAACTGGCTGAGGATAATCCCGCCGTATTTTTCTTTCCATTCCCAGGCATATTTCAGGAACTCCTCCCTGCTGAGGGAGGCTTTTTGAATACCCCTTTCTCGTAACATCTGCACCACTTTTGCTTCAGTGGCTATAGAGGCATGGTCTGTACCCGGTACCCAGCAGGCATTTTTCCCCTGCATTCTTGCCCTTCGGACCAGGATATCCTGGATGGTATTATTCAGGCAATGTCCCATATGCAAAATGCCGGTCACATTTGGCGGCGGTATCACCACGGTAAAAGGTTCCCGGTCATCCGGAGTACTGCTGAAAAATCCTGATTCTGTCCAGTGTTTATACCATTTTTCTTCTGATTCCCTGAAATGATAATTCTTACTTAGTTCCATGCCTTTTTCCTTGTTTGGGAGGTCAAAGGTAAGCATTCTGAGGGAGGAGTATGGGTTCTAAGGGTGCTTCCTCTTACAAAAAAAAACTAACTTGGGGCAAAACTTGAATATGTTAAAAATGGGCATTCGTGGTAGTATGAAAGCAATGCTGTTGGTCCTGATGGTTTTTTTAAATCTGGTTTGTTATGCCCAGGTTCCAAAGACGGATTCAAATGAAAAATCAAAGGAACAGCAATCTGTTTCAGACACAAGTCTGGCAGAAGCTTCTGCCGGGAACCTGTCTAAACTGAGCAATACAAATGATACTACTATTTCTTCCATGTTAATGAATCTGGAAGAAATGGTTTCTATCCTGAACAAGAATATCGCCATTCTAAAAAAAGGGTTTGATACTACTTCAGTTAGTGAGGGATTGCCGGAGATTGAAGAGGGGCTTAAGGGGATGGGTACAAACTTATTTAAAATGCAATCCGCTGCAAATATCAGGAATTTAAATTCCTTTGAAGTGGTGTTGGACCAGGTATTGAGTAAGTTAAAAAAGTACCAAGTTACCCTTACTGGATATAGCGAAACGCTGGTAAAGATCAGTAAAGATCAATCAGTATTAAAATCGTCTGCCAGTTTTTCAAAAATGCCCGCTGATTCAATTCTCCGATTGACATACCAGGAAAAGCTCATGCCTGTAACCCAAAAATGGAAGATTTGTGATTCTATGCTGACGGATGCGATAAAAGTAATTGGTTTATTACAGTCTCGTACTTCCTCATCTTATTTAAACTGTTCAGAACAACTGGAACAGGTTTATGCACTAAAAAAAAATATACAATTAGGATACCTGAAATCTGATGATCCAGACTTATTGCTCGGAGGGAAAATCGGGAATCGGCTAACTTTCAAAGAAAGTATTACACTTGGCACGACCCGGAATATCGCTATCAGCATTTTCTACCTGATGCATAATACAGGATCAATTTTGCTGACTTTATTTCTTTGCGCTGCATTTTTTTTACTTGTAATGGTTAGTGTAAAACGGCTTCGGAAATCTCCTTCAACAGACTGGGCTGATCCTCTTCATTTTTTGAAGGACAGAATATGGTTGCCCACATTGTTGCTTTTATTCACCCTTTTCCCATTTATCCTTAAAAACCCACCAGCCGGCCTTGTTCAGTTTTCCTGGCTTTTTATGATGATTACGGCTACACTTATCCGTTGGAAAGACTGGCCCAATAATTTCAGGAAGAAGTGGTATGGCATTATAGCTTTATTCCTGCTTTTCAGCATTGATAGTTTTTTGGCAAGTTCATCTTATATAGAAAAAATACTGGTGGCTGTTTTGAATGTATTTGCTATAGGATTGGGTTGGTTCATGTACCGCGAAGTATTAAAAGATAAGACAAGATTTCATAAGCTGATGGATGAATCGCTCATCTTATTTATCATTTTCAATGTTGTATCCCTTTTGTTGAATTTATCAGGTCGATTGCAACTTGCCAGGATTTTGTCTAATTCAGGAGTATTGAGTATTACGTTATTGTTGGCGTTGCAGATTATACGGGAGATATTCATGGAGTTTTTGTATTTACAAATTGAAGCATATAAAGATTCCCGCTTTTCAGGTTTCATGGAGTTTAACCACATGAAACAAAAATTGAGGAAGACCCTGGGGATAACCACCCTCTTAATGTGGCTCTTGGCACTTGCCTGGACAATGAATTTCAGCGACTTTATTTTTGAAGAGGTCGCCGGATTCCTTCAGAAAGAACGGGAACTTGGAAAGTTTGTTTTTACCTTAGGCAGCATACTCATTTTTGTAGGAATAATTTGGATATCCATGTTACTGGGCAGGATAGCTTCATTTGTATTTGATAATCAGGATGCAAATTTTGAGGGTATTCGTAATAGCAAAAGCGGATCATTAAAACTATTCACAAAGCTTACCATTTATACACTGGGAACATTACTGGCATTTGCAGCTGCAGGAATTCCTATTGATAAGCTGGCCATTATTTTTGGGGCACTTGGCGTAGGTATTGGTTTTGGATTGCAGAATATTGTTCTAAACCTTGTTTCCGGAATAATACTGGCTATTGAAAAGCCAATGGAAATCGGAGATGTTATTGAATTAGGAACTAAAACCGGAACAGTTAAGGAAATTGGTTTCCGCAGCAGCCAGATTGCCACTTTTGAGGGATCGGTTGTGATTGTGCCTAATGGTGATTTTATTTCACAGCACCTTATAAATTGGACACATTCAAATAATAATAGCAGGCGGGTAGATGTTATTGTTGGGGTAAAATATGGTAGTAACTTGGAGCAGGTTAAAAAAATAATTGGTGACATCATTTCAGGAAACCCGGATGTATCAAAATTTCCGGCACCGAATATCCTGGTTCATGAATTTGCCAATAGCGCGGTAAACATCAGGGTATTGTTCTGGACACCCGATTATGACAAATGGGTAGGATTGAAGAGTAAAATTTACCAGGATATCTATGAGGCATTTGCAACAAATAATATAGAGATTCCATTCCAGCAAACTGATCTGCATATCAGGTCTATTGATGCAGATGTTTTTGATGTGATGAAGGGAAAGAAAGAACAGTAGCCAGTAGCCAGTCACCAGTCGCCAGTCGACGGTTGACAGGCAACAGCCAAATACATAAAAATACAAGGCTGTTTATCCGGCTGTTATTCTGTGTATTCCGTGGCTAAATTTTTTCATATTTATTTTTGCCACAGATCACACGGATCAACAGCCGGAAAAGGTAAATACAGGGAAGAAACGGTCTGTAATTCTGTGCATTCCGTGGCTAATTTGCAGTTGACTGTAAACAAAAAGCTTCGCAAGCACCCATAGGTGTTGCGAAGCTGAATTCATTTGATTGTAAGTTCAGGGCCTACCAGGCGAGATAGGTAATCAGGAAAATTGCTGCATAAATAGCAATCACTGCCAATGTCATCCAGGGGCCTTCGTGTTTTTGTAAAGTTTCAATCATACGCATAGCCAAAATTTTAAAAAAGTTAACAAAAAGAGTCGCGGTTGGCTACTTCCACAGGAACGAGGGTGAAACTGTAATTCTAAGGGTTGGAGTTTGAGGGGGATGTGCTGATTTCCGGACAAATGTACTACGGAGATCTTAAACAAAATAATAACATTTTTCCAATTTTCAAAATCAAAATCTGATAAACCCCGCCATGCATTGATTTTCACTGATATGGATCATTTTTCTGTTTAACAAATTGGGTTAATTTGAGAACGATGAAGGGTATTTTTAAAACCTTAATCCAGACGAATATGAAAAAGACTAATATCAAAAATCGCTATGCAATATGGATAGATCACCGTAAAGCCATCATGCTTTGTGCAGATGCTGAGGGAAATCTTATTGAAGAAGACATGGTCTCTCCGGTAGCACAGAGGGAGAGGTTCGCAGGTGAAGAAACCAATAAAACCAACTCATCCTGGCATGTAGTTTCCAACGAATCTCACCGCCAGCATAAAGAGGAAAATGATTTTCACGGATTTCTGAAAGATATTGTGTCAAAACTCAAGATGCCTGAGGGACTTCTGATCCTTGGACCCGGCGATGCAAGGCATGAATTGCAGAATGAAGTGGAAAAAGAAAAAAGCCTTCATGGATTGATAATGGAAAACAGGCCGGCTGATAAAATGAATGAATTTGAGATCAGGGCAGCAATGAAAGAGTATTTTCATTTGAGCTGAGAAGTGAGTCGGGAGTCGTTAGTCCTGAGTCTTGAGTCAACAGCCAAAGGGAGGAGTCTAAAGTCAATAGTCTATAGTCAATAGTCGATAGTCAACAGCCAAATTCAATTTCATACACAGGGCTATCGACTCATGACTCACGACTCTCGACTGTTGACTCCCGGCTCCTGACTTTCCCTTACATTTGCCCAATGTACGCCATTGTGGATATTGAAACAACCGGAGGTCATGCTTCTGCCAGCAGCATTACCGAAGTGGCTATTATATTGCACGATGGTAAAAGAGTTGAAGGCAAATACCATACGCTGGTAAATCCACAAATGCAGATCCCCCGCTACATAACTGCTATAACAGGGATCACGACAGAGATGCTTGCAGATGCACCATTATTTTCAGCCGTTGCGGATAAAATTTTCAACCTTCTTCAGGGAAGGGTGTTTGTTGCGCATAATGTAAATTTCGATTATTCTTTCCTGAAGCATCACCTTGGGTCCAACGGGTATGACCTGGATGCCAGAAAACTTTGTACGGTAAGGCTGAGTCGGAAAATATATAAAGGCCTTCAAAGTTATAGTTTGGGAAATCTTTGCAGGGATCTTGACATCAGCATTGAGAACCGTCACCGTGCCATGGGAGATGCCAATGCTACTGCTATCTTATTTGAAAAATTATGCCGTGATGATAAAGACGGTCTTATTTCAAAAATGCTCAAATCAGGCAGCAGGGAAGCTTACCTGCCATTGCATCTGAATGCTTCGGATATCAATAACTTACCGCATTCTCCCGGGGTGTATTATTTTCATGATCAAAAAGACAAAGTTATTTATGTAGGCAAAGCTGTTGACCTCAGGAAAAGGGTAACCAGTCATTTTTCCAATAATGCACCCTCACGTCGCAAACAGGAATTGATTCGAAACGTACATAAAATAACCTTTCTGGAATGTGGTTCTGAATTCCTCTCTTTATTATATGAAAGTGTTGAGATAAAACGGCTCTGGCCAAAGTTTAATTACAGCCAGAAAAAATGGGAATTCAATTTTGGGCTATTTGCATATGAGGACCAGCGAGGCATTATTCGGTTGGGCATTGAAAGAAAAAGAAAAAACTTCCAACCACTCTATACTTTTTCATTGCTTACAGAGGGACATAGTTTGTTACGTAAAATGATGCGGGAATTT
>JAHEEX010000049.1 GCA_024640465.1 Sphingobacteriales bacterium
ATTTTGAAGGAAGACAGGGGCAGAATGCCAGAACTTTATTGGCGAGCCCATTGACTGCTGCTTTGGCAGCAATTACAGGCAAAGTGGATGATGTGAGGGAGTATGTTGGAAATTGAAAGTCGAAAATCGAAAATCGAAAGTAAAATACATAGTGCATGAATCTTATTCAATCAACAGTTGTTCCAATAAATGCTGAAAATATTGATACCGATCAGATCATACCTGCTCGTTTTTTAAAAGCAACAAGTCGTGAAGGATTTGGCAAAAATCTCTTCCGTGATTGGCGCTATGAGCATGACGATGAGGCACAACCCAAAAAAGACTTCCCATTAAACGATCCCAAATGGCAAGGCAGTATTCTGGTGGCCGGTAAAAACTTCGGTTGTGGATCCAGCAGGGAACACGCAGCCTGGGCACTTAAGGATTTTGGATTTGAAGTTGTAGTCAGCAGCTTTTTCGCAGACATTTTCCGGAACAATGCCCTGAATAATTTTCTATTGCCCGTTCAGGTTAGCGAAGAATTCCTCAAACAAATTTTTACGGTAACAGAAAAAAATCCGAAAGAAGAACTGGCTATAAACCTGCAGGATCAAACCATTACAATTGTATCAACAGGCCAATCAGAAAAATTCGAGATAAATCCCTATAAAAAAACCTGCTTACTGAATGGTTATGATGATATCGACTACCTGATCAGTATTAAGTCAGACATAGAAGCGTATGAAATTAAAAGGGGACTTATCCCGGCAAATTAATCAGACCGACTTTAAAAAAAGAATCAATAACCATGAATAAAAAAATTGCAGTCATCCTTGGTGATGGAATAGGCCCTGAAGTTACAACCCAGGCAGTGCGTGTGCTGGAAGCCATTGCAGAACAACACCACCACCACTTTGAATACGAATTTGGATTAATGGGTGCAGATGCAATTGACAAAACAGGCTCTCCCCTGCCTGAAGAAACAATTGAAATCTGCAAACGCAGTAATGCCATACTGTTTGGAGCGATTGGTCACCCCAAATATGACAACGACCCCAATGCAAAAGTACGTCCCGAACAAGGTCTGCTGCAATTGAGAAAATCACTGGGACTCTTCGCTAATATCCGTCCGATAAATACCTACCCATCATTACAACATTTATCCCCTTTAAAAAGCCAGCAACTTGAAGGAGTTGACTTCATCATCTTCAGAGAGCTTACTGGCGGAATTTATTTTGGCGAAAAGGAAATCAATGCTGAACAAACCCTGGCATCGGATAAATGTGTGTACAGCCGGGAAGAGATTGAAAGAATAACCCACCTGGCTTTTCAATATGCCCGAATCCGCAAGAAAAAGGTTACGCTTGTAGACAAAGCAAATGTGCTGGAAACTTCCAGGCTGTGGCGCAAAGTTGTACAGGATATTGCATTGCAATATGCAGATGTACAAACTGAGTACATGTTTGTTGATAATGCCGCCATGCAGATCATTATCAATCCAAAGCAATTTGACGTGGTTCTTACGGAAAACATGTTTGGTGATATAATCAGTGATGAAGCCAGCGTACTCAGTGGTTCACTTGGACTGTTACCTTCAGCCTCTGTGGGCGGGAATACGGCACTCTTTGAACCCATTCACGGATCTTATCCGCAGGCAGCTGGTAAAGATATTGCCAACCCGGTTGGATCGATACTCTCTTCTGCAATGATGCTGGATTATTTTGGCATGCATGCTGAAGCCGAAAGTGTTCGTGAAGCCGTGAACTGGACTTTACAAAATGGTTTTGTTACAAAAGATATTGATCCGGTAAATTTTTATTTCACTTCAACCATTGGCGAACTGGTATGCGATTATATCGCAAATAAAATACCAGGCGTGGTGAACAAAGCCAATATTGAATTAAGGAAATCAACGATTATCTGATCATTTAAAAAAGTTCTTTGTTTTTTCAACAGCAGGCTGTATATTCGTGATACAAGAATATCACTATGCGTAAGAGCAGTAACAGCCGGGTAATTTCATTCATCGCAGTCATTATTGTGATTGTGGTGGTGATTATTATTCCTGTAACCCAACGAGGTGGTGTTTAAAAAAAATTAAAAAATTTGAAGACCCGCCTCTAAAAGGCGGGTTTTTTTATGTTTCAATTTGGGAGATTATGAATTATTATAACGAAAACACGGTACTTTATCTTGACGGCAAAATGATCAAAGCCTCAGATGCAAAGATGGATCTGTACAGTCAGTCGCTCCATTATGGCTATGCCGTCTTTGAAGGTATACGATCCTACAAAACCGTATCAGGCCAAACCCGTATTTTCAAACCGGTTGAACATTTTGAAAGACTGAAGCAATCTGCACTGGCATTAAATATGCCATACAACTATGATACTGATGAATTGATAAAAGCAACTTATGACGTATTAGCCGCGAACCAACTTAGCGATGCCTATATCAGGCCGCTGGTTTACGCACCGGCAAATATGAGCTTCTCGCTAAACACCGAATCGCATATTACCATTGAAGTATGGGAGATGCAGCCTTTTCTCGGCGAAAAGCTTTTACGGGTTATGCGCTCCTCTTTTCAACGCCCTAATCCGAAAGGATTTAAAATACATGCCAAAGCAGCAGGACATTATGTGAATTCAATTCTCGCCAGCCAGGAAGCAAAGGCCAATGGATTTGACGAAGCTTTGCTTGAAGACATGAATGGAAATATAGCAGAAGGTCCCGGGGCAAATATATTCTTTGAAAGAGACGGTCAGTTATTCACCCCCGCAGGTGGCAATATACTTATGGGTATCACCCGCGCCACTGTGCTCGAAATTTGCAAAGAACTTGGTATCCCTGTTACAGAAAAAATCTGTACCTACAAAGAGTTGAAGCAGGCCGATGCAGCCTTCTTCTGCGGAACGGCTGCTGAAGTAATTGGATGGAGTTCTATTGATGAGTACACTTTCCCGTCCATTTGGGGAGATACTTTATCTGCAAAAATTCAGTCGGCATACAAGAAACGAATAACCGAAGATGAAATTACTGTATCACTAAAAGAAGCGGTAAGACAGGATATAAAAATAGCTGAAACTACAAGTTAAAACCATCATGAAAGAAATAAACAAATACAGTAAAGTTCTTACACAGGATATTACACAACCTGCGGCACAGGCTATGCTTTACGGCATTGGACTTACCGATGATGACTTAAAAAAAGCACAGGTAGGTGTAGTGAGCATGGGATATGATGGCAATACCTGTAATATGCACCTCAATGACCTTGCTGCCATCATCAAACAGGGTGTTTGGGAAGAGGAGCTTGTTGGACTGATTTTTCATACCATTGGTGTAAGTGATGGAATGGCAAACGGTACGGATGGTATGAGATACTCATTGGTTAGCAGGGATATTATCGCTGATTCCATTGAAACTGTATGCGGCGCACAATATTATGATGCGTTAATTGCCGTTCCGGGATGTGATAAAAATATGCCCGGTTCCATAATGGCCATGGGCAGGCTAAACCGCCCTGCCATCATGGTGTACGGTGGTACAATTGCCCCGGGACACTATAAAGGGCAGGACCTCAATATCGTTTCTGCATTTGAAGCACTCGGACAAAAAATTGCCGGATCACTCAGTGATGCAGATTTCAAGGGCATAATCATGAATGCCTGTCCCGGCCCGGGAGCCTGCGGGGGCATGTATACGGCCAATACAATGGCATCTGCCATTGAGGCCCTGGGCATGAGCCTTCCTTATTCCTCATCAAACCCGGCACTCAGCGAAGAGAAAAAAGAGGAATGCAGAAATGCAGGTAAGGCTATCCGTGTATTGATGGAGAATGATATTAAGCCATCTGATATTATGACACGCAAGGCATTTGAAAATGCCATAGCCATCATAATGGTACTTGGGGGTTCTACGAATGCCGTACTCCATTTGATCGCCATGGCAAAAAGTGTTGATGTGGAATTAAACCAGGATGACTTTCAATTGATCAGTAATAAGATACCTGTACTCGCAGACCTTAAGCCAAGCGGAACATACCTGATGGAAGACCTCCATAATATCGGTGGAGTTCCGGCAGTAATGAAATATTTATTATCCAAAGGGATGTTACATGGCGATTGCCTGACCGTAACCGGAAAAACCGTTGCAGAAAACCTGGCTAACATTCCTGATCTGGATTTTGATACACAAAAAATTATTCTGCCTGTTGAGACCCCTGTAAAAGCAACGGGGCATCTTCAAATTCTATATGGCAATCTGGCCACCGGCGGCAGTGTTGCAAAAATCAGTGGAAAGGAAGGAGAAAAATTCAGCGGGCCGGCAAGGGTTTTTAATGGAGAACAGGACCTGATAGCAGGTATACGTAACGGTAAGGTTAAAGAAGGTGATGTGGTGGTCATCAGGTATGTAGGCCCCAGAGGCGCTCCAGGTATGCCGGAGATGCTCAAACCCACTTCTGCCATTATAGGTGCAGGCCTGGGCAAATCGGTTGCATTGATTACAGACGGCCGATTCAGCGGAGGAACACATGGATTTGTGGTAGGGCATATAACACCTGAAGCATTTGATGGTGGCCTGATAGCGCTTGTTGAAGATAATGATATCATTGAACTCGATGCAGTGAGCCGGAATATGATCCTGCATGTTTCAGAAAACGACATTGCACAAAGAAGGAAGAATTGGAAGCAGCCGGCGCTAAAAGCAACTAAAGGAATTTTATATAAATATGCAAAACAGGTTACTACAGCCGCTGAAGGTTGTATAACTGATGCCTGAAAATAAAACATCCGATGGCCGGTGGCCTTCGTAGTAAAATTATTGTTATGGAAACAATCGAATTGAAACCAGCAACTGAAACCAAAAAAGAACCAACCACTACCATTTCAGGTTCTGAAGCTGTATTGAATGCCATGATAGCGGAAGGTGTACAAACTATATTTGGTTACCCCGGCGGGGCCATCATGCCAATCTATGATGCCTTATATGATTATTCAACCCGCTTAAATCATATCCTGGTTCGTCACGAACAGGGAGGCATACACGCAGCACAGGGATTTGCGCGCAGTTCAGGAAAAACCGGAGTGGTATTCGCCACCAGCGGACCCGGCGCAACCAACCTGGTTACGGGACTGGCAGATGCCATGATCGACTCTACTCCGTTGGTTTGTATAACCGGTCAGGTTTTTGCACACCTGCTTGGAACAGATGCTTTCCAGGAAACTGATGTGATCAATATCACCACACCAGTTACCAAATGGAATTACCAGGTGACTGATGCAACAGAAATCCCGACAGTACTGGCCAAAGCCTTTTACATTGCCAAAACCGGCAGACCCGGGCCGGTGCTGATCGACATCACTAAAAATGCACAGATTCAACAGTTTGAATATAATGGCTATACCCCGTGTACGCATATACGTAGTTACCGTCCTAAACCAGTTGTGCGGAAGAAATATATTGAAGAAGCAGCCAAACTGATCAATGAAGCCGAAAGGCCATTTGTGATCTTTGGGCAAGGGGTTATACTTGGCAAAGCGGAAAAAGAATTCAAAGCTTTCATAGAAAAAGCTGGTATTCCATCCGCATGGACCATTCTTGGGCTTAGTGCCTTGCCATCGGATCACCCGCTCAATACAGGTATGTTAGGCATGCATGGAAATTACGGACCCAATGTACTTACCAATGAATGTGATGTATTAATAGCCGTAGGTATGCGATTTGATGACAGGGTTACGGGAAGGCTTGATAAATATGCGAAACAGGCAAAAGTGATTCACCTGGATATCGATCCATCGGAAATTGATAAGAATGTTAAAACAACGGTACCGGTTTGGGGTGATTGTAAAGAAACGCTTCCGATGCTGACCGCGCTGCTTGAACAGAAAATGTATCCGCAATGGCTGCAACGATTCAAAGACTGCACCCAAAAAGAAGAAGAAGAAGTTATCCGCGAAGAATTAAACCCATCAGGTGATATCCTCACAATGGGTGAAGTGATCAATACATTAAATGAGATCACTAAAGGAGATGCCATCATTGTTACAGATGTAGGCCAGCATCAGATGGTGGCCTGCCGCTATGCAAAATTCAACAAATCCAAGAGCAATGTAACTTCCGGCGGCCTCGGCACAATGGGCTTTGCTTTACCAGCAGCCATTGGCGCTAAGTTTGGCGCACCAGAAAGGGATGTAATTGCCATTATCGGTGATGGCGGATTCCAGATGACTATACAGGAACTCGGCACTATCATGCAGAGTAATGTAAATGTAAAGATCATCATTTTAAATAACCGCTTCCTGGGTATGGTACGCCAGTGGCAGCAATTATTTAACGAACGCCGGTATTCTTTTGTAGATATCCAAAGTCCAGATTTTGTTGCTGTGGCAAAAGGCTATCGCATAGAAGGGAAAATGGTATCAGAAAGAAAAGATCTGAAAGGTGCGCTTCAGGAAATGCTCACTCACCCTGGAGCATACCTGCTGGAAATTATGGTTGGAAAAGAAAATAATGTTTTCCCGATGGTGCCACAGGGTTGTGGGGTTTCTGAGATCAGGTTAAAATAAACGTTTTGTGAACACATGATTCAAATCCGCCAATTCCTAATTCGTTAATTCGCTTATTTTTTATGAAACAAGAATATACAGTTACTGTTTATACCGAGAACCAGGTTGGCCTGTTAAACCGCATCGCAATTATATTTTCGCGGCGGAAGATCAACATCGAAAGCCTGAATACATCACCTTCGGAAATTGAGGGTATCCATCGCTTTACCATCGTTATCAATGAAATTGAAGACGTAGTACGAAAACTGGTACGCCAGATCGAAAAGCAAGTGGATGTATTAAAAGCATACTTCAATACCAATGATCAGATTGTTTGGCAGGAGTTGGCTTTGTATAAAGTACCAACAGATGAGATAGCTGAGAAAGTAAAAGTTGAAAGGCTATTAAGAGAACATGGGGCAAGGGCAGTGGTCATCAGGAAAGATTATACCATCTTTGAAACATCAGGACACCGGGAAGAAACAGATAAATTAATAAGTGTGCTGGAACCATTCGGCCTGATAGAATTTGTTCGCAGTGCAAGAGTAGCCATTATCAAAGAGAGTGCCGGATTTCATTTGAAACTGCGGGAATTTGAACAGGCAGAACCCAGTGAAGAAGCGGTAGAGAATGAGTACCTGGATCAGGGAAAAGATGTATTTGTAATGTAATAATCCTTGCACTTTTTAATCAGTAAAGTTTTTTAAAAATCATAAATCAACAATCATGGCAAAACTAAACTTTGGTGGCGTAACAGAAAATGTGGTTACACGCGAAGAATTTCCCCTGGCAAAAGCTCAGGAAGTATTAAAAAATGAAATTGTAGCTGTTATTGGCTATGGTGTTCAGGGCCCGGGGCAAGCACTCAACCAAAAAGAAAATGGCATCAATGTTATCGTTGGCCAGCGCAAAAATTCAAAAAGCTGGGACAAAGCAGTAAGAGACGGATTTGTTCCCGGTGAAACCCTGTTTGATATTGAAGAAGCCCTGGAAAAAGGCACTATAATCTGTTATCTGCTCAGTGATGCAGCACAAATCGCCATGTGGCCCACTGTTAAAAAACACCTCACCCCTGGTAAAGCTTTGTATTTCTCACACGGCTTCGGTATAACATATAATGAACAAACCGGTATAATCCCTCCTCCGGATGTGGATGTTTTCCTGGTAGCACCAAAAGGATCCGGCACTTCCCTGCGCAGGATGTTCCTGCAAGGCCGTGGACTCAATAGCAGCTATGCCATTTTCCAGGATGCAACCGGCCGGGCTTTCGACCGTGTAATTGCGCTGGGTATCGCTATCGGTAGTGGCTACCTGTTTGAAACCAATTTCAAAAAAGAAGTTTTCAGCGATCTTACAGGAGAAAGGGGTACACTCATGGGCGCCATACAGGGTATTTTTGCAGCGCAATACCAGGTGCTCCGTGAAAGAGGGCATTCCCCTTCTGAAGCATTCAATGAAACTGTAGAAGAACTGACACAGTCGCTCATGCCACTGGTTGCAGAAAATGGCATGGACTGGATGTATGCCAACTGTTCAACCACTGCGCAACGCGGTGCACTTGACTGGTGGAAAAAATTCAGGGATGCTACCCTGCCTGTTTTTAATGACCTATACAGCAGTGTTGCAGCAGGTAAAGAAAGCCAGCGCAGCATCGATCTGAATAGTCAGCCTGACTATCGCGAAAAACTTGAAGTGGAACTCAAAGAACTCCGTGACAGTGAAATGTGGCAAGCCGGAAAAACTGTGCGCAGCCTGCGTCCGGAAAACCAGCCTGAAGCAAAAGAAGCGTTAAAACCTGTTGGCGAAATGGCCGGCAGCAAAGCCTGATTCACCGGGCGGCAGGGAAACTGCCGCCCTTTATTTTAATATTAAGATGTCTGATACAGCAAACCTGTCAAAGCCCATTGTACAAAATCCATTCGGACCGATCGGCCTGGATTTCGATAAAGCAGCTGAGCGTTTACGTAAAGTGGTAACCCATACACCACTGCAATACAATGCACACTTCTCGAAAAAATACAACTGCCAGGTATACCTTAAAAGGGAAGACCTGCAAATAGTGCGATCGTATAAACTCCGGGGTGCCTATAACATGATGAGTACACTGGCCCCGGGGCTTCTGGAAAGAGGAGTGGTGTGTGCCAGTGCAGGAAACCATGCACAGGGATTTGCCTACAGCTGTAAAAAACTACAGGCACATGGCGTAATTTTTATGCCTGTCATAACACCAAAACAGAAAATTATTCAGACAAGGATGTTTGGAGAAGACTGGATTGAGATCAGGCTTGAAGGAGATACGTTTGATGATTGTGCCATTGCAGCTAAAAGATTTACGGAAGAAAATAACATGGTTTTTATTCCTCCCTTTGATGATGCAAGAATCATTGAAGGCCAGGGAACAGTTGGCGTGGAAATACTTCAGGACCTCAGCAACATTGATTTTATTTTTGTGCCGGTTGGTGGCGGCGGTTTGAGCGCGGGTGTTGGTGCATATTTTAAGATGCATTCCCCGGAAACAAAAATAATCGGGCTTGAACCGGAAGGAGCACCTTCCATGTTTAAAGCACTACAAGCCGGACATCCAGTACAACTCGATAACATAGACCGTTTTGTAGATGGTGCCGCAGTAAAAAAAGTTGGCGATCTCACTTTCGCTATTTGTAAAGAGGTACTATATGATATGCACCTGGTACCAGAAGGTAAGGTATGTTCCACCATCCTCAAGCTGTATAATGAAGATGCAATCGTGGCTGAACCAGCAGGTGCCTTGTCTATTGCCTCTTTAGATCATTATGCCGAACAAATAAAAGGCAAGAAAATTGTCTGTATAGTAAGCGGGAGCAATAATGATATAGATCGAATGCCGGAGATCAAGGAAAGATCATTACAATACGAAGGTTTAAAACATTATTTCCTGATCAGCTTTGCACAACGACCTGGTGCGCTAAAAGAATTTGTAAACAAAGTACTTGGTCCAACGGATGATATCACCCGTTTCGAATACATGCAAAAGACCAATAAGGAAGCAGGACCAGCATTAGTTGGCATTGAATTAAACAGCCGGCATGATTATGATGCATTGCTTGAAAGAATGACAGCCGCTGGTATACAATTCACAGAGATCAACAAAAATGATAAACTGTACGGTTACCTGATATGAATTAACCTTTCATTATCCTTCCGGTGAAAAAAGTTCAAAAAAAACAATTTCAGCAACTGTTTAGTGAAATTTATTCAAACCCTGCAACAAAAGAAATAGCTGCTACCGGATAAAATGTTTTGAAATCCAGGGAAGAAATATTATATTCAATAAGTATTAGATCATTCCCCGTCTCTATGACCTCTTTTTTTATTCCCTACTTTCGGAAACCAAGGCTCTGCAATCCCTATCTCAATTGAAAAGCCTGTAAATTCATTCTCGTCTGTACCTTCTTTTATACACAGTAAAAAAAAGAAGTCATGACCAAAAAAACATCACAAGCAAAGGGAAAAAGTTTTAAACTTCCCGTACAAGAGCTATCAGGAAAAAGTCTTAAAACGAAATCAGATGCGTTCTTGTTAGCACACAACACCCATCCAACATCTCTGGTATTACAATTTGAAATTGACTTAAACTCAATTGTAAGAGATAAATATTACCTGATTGGCTATCTAAAATCAGGCAGGGGAAAAAATACCAAATTCAGTAAAAAGATAACCATTCCCAAATCAAAAGAACCAGAAACCAAATTATCACTACCTGCTGATGTACTGGCATTCGGTAATATTGAGATCCCCTATAAAAAACTGGTGAAAGCTTTAGAAAAAAAAACCAGTTTGACATTTACACCAATTCTTTATCCCAATCCCCATGCGGCATATGATATCAATGGAGTATCATACAACCCATCGCCACCAGCTGCACCTGAATACTAAATTCAGCACATATATATTGAAAGAAAATATCTATTGGAAAAAGGCTTAAGCATGGTTATTACTTACGCCTTTTTCCAAATTCTGTTTTACGGCCAAATAAAGACACCGCGTTTATTTTAAGTGTTCAGTTCAATGTAATTTTTTGTGGAAAAAAAATTGATAAATCACGGATTTTCCGCTGCTTTTTTCGTACTTTCAATAGATTGCTTGCCAGCTTTTTGAATATCTGTACAGGAAAACGCTATTTTTTTAACATTTTTCTAATAATTGCTTAAACGATATGGCAAGCAACACTGGATTATACCGCCCCGACTTCGAGCACGACGCATGTGGAATTGGTTTTGTAGCCAATATCAAAGGCAACAAAAACCATCAGATCGTATCTGATGCACTCACCATTCTGGAAAATATGGAACATCGTGGCGCCTGTGGTTGTGAAAACAACACAGGTGATGGTGCAGGAATTTTGATTCAAACCCCACATGAATTTTTCTTTGAAGAATGCCTTAAACTGGGTATCCACCTGCCTTCTTTTGGCAAATATGGCGTGGGTTGTATCTTTTTTCCCAAAGAAATCAGGTTGCGTGAAGAGTGCAGGGATATATTTAACCGTACTGCAGAAAAACTGGGTTTGGAAATCCTAACCTGGCGTAAAGTACCTGTAAATCCGCATGACATAGGGCCAACAGCTCTTTCTGTTGAACCGGTTATGGAACAGGTTTTCATCGCTTGCCCGGATCACATCAATGATCCAATGGCTTTTGAACGGAAACTTTTCGTACTCAGAAACCATTCAAGCCATATCATCAATAATACAGTAAGGAAAGACACTATTGGCTTTTACATTTCATCCCTTTCGTATAAAATAGTGGTGTATAAAGGTCAATTGACCAGCCACCAGGTACGTTCCTATTTCACCGACCTTAGCAATAAGCGCGTTGTTAGTGCATTTGGGCTTGTTCATTCACGCTTTGCAACCAACACCTTTCCTTCATGGAAACTGGCACAGCCATTCAGATTCATTGCACATAACGGAGAAATCAATACGCTGCAAGGTAACCTGAACTGGCTGAAGACAAGTGAAAAAGGATTTACATCTCCCTATTTCACCAAGGAAGAAATGGAAATGCTTTTACCGATTGTCAGCGATGGACAGTCGGACAGTGCAAGTCTCGACAATATGATCGAACTGCTTTCCATGACAGGCAGGTCATTACCACAAGTCATGATGATGCTGATTCCAGAAGCATGGGATGGCAATGATCAGATGGACCCTGTTAAAAAAGCATTTTATGAGTTTCATGCATCCATGATGGAACCATGGGATGGACCCGCTTCAATTTCCTTTACGGATGGCAAAATGATTGGTGCAACACTTGACCGGAATGGCCTGAGACCTTCACGATATTGCGTAACAACAGATGATCGCGTTATCATGGCATCAGAAACAGGTGTTCTGCCTGTTGATCCTAAAATGATCAAAGAAAAAGGAAGGCTCCAACCGGGAAAGATGTTTGTTGTTGATATGGAACAGGGCCGAATCATCAGCGATGAGGAACTTAAACAGAGTATCTGCGCACAGAAGCCATATAGCGACTGGCTAAATAAATATAAAATCAGGCTAAACGAAATCCCGGAACCAAGGGTGATGTTCACACACCTGGAGCACGACCAGGTATTCAAATACCAGAAAGCGTTTGGTTATACAACAGAAGATCTGGACCAGATTATTGCCCCGATGGCCATAGACGGTAAAGAACCCATAGGTTCCATGGGCACAGATGTTCCCCTGGCGGTGCTAAGCGATCAGCCCCAGCATTTAAGCAGTTATTTCAAACAGTTATTTGCACAAGTAACAAACCCTCCAATAGACCCTATACGTGAACGTTTGGTAATGTCGCTGGCAACATTTGTGGGAAACAACGGCAATATGCTGATTGAAGATCCCATCAGTTGCCATACTGTGGCACTTAAGCATCCCGTACTCAGCAATCATGATCTAGAAAAGATCCGAAGTATAGACACCGGCATATTCCAGGCAAAAACCCTGCAATGTTATTTCCGGGCTGATGGCAAACCAGGTTCACTTAAATCCGCACTGGACAGGATCTGCCGTTATGCCGTGGATGCCGTTGAAGATGGATTTGAAGTACTGATTCTGCAAGACAGGGCCATTGATTCGGACCATGCACCCATACCATCACTACTGGCAACCGCATCCATCCATCACCACCTGATCCGGAAAGGATTCAGGGGCAAAGTAGGTATCGTTGTAGAAGCAGGTGACGTTTGGGAAGTGCATCACTTTGCCTGTTTACTGGCATTTGGCGCAACCGCCATAAATCCATACCTGGCTTTATCGACCATACGGGACATGAAGCAAACAGGAAGATTAGAAACCGATATCGATCCGGAACAGCTTAAAAAGAATTATATCAAAGCTGTTAATGAAGGATTACTGAAGGTTTTCTCCAAGATGGGTATTTCCACTTTGCAGTCATACCAGGGCGCACAGATATTCGAGATCATCGGACTGAATAAAGAGGTTGTAGATAAATGTTTTTCGGGTGCGGTTTCCCGTATAGAAGGCATGGGCCTTGATGAAATTGCCCGCGAATCATTGGCAAAACATCAGTTATCATTCAGCCGTAAAGATATTCCGGTAGATCGGTTACCCGTAGGCGGTATTTACCAGTGGAAAAGGAAAGGTGAATTTCATTTATTCAACCCCCAGACCATCCACCTGCTTCAACATTCTACCAGGACTAACGATTACAGTGTCTTTAAAAAGTATTCCAAACTGGTGAACGAGCAGGGAGAAAAAGCATGCACCCTTCGCAGCCTGTTTACTTTTAACAGAAGCAGGGCTGCCATTTCCCTGGACGAAGTAGAACCTGCCGAAAGCATTTATAAAAGGTTCGCCACAGGTGCCATGTCGTTTGGATCCATTTCATGGGAAGCCCATACTACACTAGCCATAGCGATGAACCGGCTCGGTGCAAAAAGTAATACAGGAGAAGGCGGAGAGGATGAATCAAGGTATGAAAAACTCCCTAATGGAGATAGCATGCGCTCTTCGATCAAACAGGTTGCATCAGCTCGCTTTGGTGTAACAAGTCTATACCTCACCGAAGCAGATGAATTACAAATAAAAATGGCACAGGGTGCAAAACCCGGAGAAGGCGGACAGCTACCAGGGCATAAGGTAGATGACTGGATTGGCAGGGTAAGGCATTCAACTCCAGGTGTTGGATTGATATCCCCTCCCCCACACCATGATATTTATTCTATTGAAGATCTGGCACAACTCATTTTTGACTTAAAGAATGCCAATCGCGAAGCAAGGATCAGCGTAAAACTCGTGTCGAAAGCAGGTGTGGGAACAATAGCCGCTGGTGTTGCCAAAGCAAAATCGGATGTGATTTTGATTTCCGGTTATGATGGAGGAACGGGTGCATCACCCATCAGTTCAATAAGACATGCCGGCTTACCATGGGAATTAGGCCTGGCGGAAACACACCAGACACTGGTAAAAAATCGGTTACGCAGCCGCGTTACCGTGCAAACAGACGGACAATTGAAGACCGGTCGGGATATTGCCATTGCCACTTTACTCGGAGCTGAAGAATGGGGAGTTGCAACGGCTGCATTGGTTGTAGAAGGATGTATCCTGATGCGTAAGTGCCATTTGAATACCTGCCCTGTAGGTGTTGCCACGCAAGACCCTGAACTGCGAAAGCGTTTCAACGGAGCAGCTGAATACGTGGTGAATTTTATACAATTCCTGACACGTGAGTTACGTGAAATTATGGCAGAGCTTGGTTTCCGGACCATCAATGAAATGGTGGGCCAGGTTCAAACTTTGGGATTAAGAGATGATATCAATCACTGGAAATACAGCAAACTTGATTTGTCGCCTATCCTTTACCAGGAACCTGAATCGAGATATACCGGACTGCACAAACAGGAAGAACAGGATCATGGTTTAGCGGGAGTGCTCGACTGGCAATTGCTTGAAAAAGCGAAACCTGCCATCGAAAGAAAAGAGAAAGTGTATGCTGAGTTTCCCATTCGCAATACCGACCGGACTACAGGAACCATTCTGTCAAATGAAATCACTAAAATTCATCGTGGAGCAGGCTTACCAGATAACACGATACATTTCCGCTTTAACGGAACAGCAGGCCAGAGCTTTGGAGCCTTCAATACGCATGGCGTAACCCTTGAACTCGAAGGTGACGCCAATGATTATTTTGGTAAAGGGTTAAGCGGAGCAAGGCTGATTGTTTATCCGCCGAAAGAAGCAGCCTATGTTCCTGAAGAAAATATCCTGATCGGTAATGTAGCCTTTTATGGCGCAACATCCGGAGAAGCATTCATCCGTGGCAAAGCAGGTGAAAGATTCTGTGTGCGCAATTCCGGCGCAACCGCAGTTGTTGAAGGCGTAGGCGATCATGGTTGCGAATACATGACCGGCGGAACGGTTGTTATTCTTGGTGAAACCGGCAGAAATTTCGCAGCAGGAATGAGTGGGGGAATAGCATATGTTTATGATGTTAAATCACAATTTGCTTCCCACTGTAATTTGGAAATGATTGACCTGGATTCAGTGGAGGAAGAAGATGTTACATCACTGAAACAACTGATCCTGGATCATTATCTGCATACCGGAAGTACAGTTGCAAAATTTGTTCTGGATGATCTTGAAAACCAGCTAAGGCATTTTGTAAAAGTATTTCCAAAAGATTATAAAAGGGCACTGAGCATAAAAGCAGGGGCACTGAATACCATCAACAAATAATTTAACGGCAAAGGGTACACTATTTTATGTGTATCACCACTAAACTTCAGGTACATGGGTAAACCAACAGGATTTATTGAATTTACAAGGGAATTACCTTCCAAAAAGCCGGTTTCGGAAAGGTTACATAACTACAACGAGTTTATCGAACGCTTTACAGAGAAAGGACTCAATCAGCAGGCTGCACGGTGCATGAACTGTGGTGTACCTTTTTGTCATCATGGCTGCCCGCTTGGAAATGTTATCCCGGAATTTAATGATGCGGTATATCACCAGCGCTGGCAGGAAGCATATGACATACTGAGCAGCACCAATAATTTTCCAGAGTTTACCGGCAGGATCTGCCCGGCCCCCTGTGAAAGTTCCTGCGTTCTTGGAATCAACCAGCCCCCGGTAGCTATTGAAGAAATTGAAAAACATATCATTGAAATCGCGTTCGAAAAAGGATATGTTAAGCCCCGCAAACCAAATATGCGCAGTGGGAAAAAAATTGCTGTTGTAGGGTCTGGCCCGGCTGGAATGGCTGCAGCAGCTCAATTGAATTATGCCGGTCACCAGGTGACCGTTTTCGAAAGGGATGATGCGCCTGGCGGCTTATTACGGTATGGTATACCCGACTTTAAACTGGGTAAAGAGATTGTGGACAGGAGAATAAAACTCATGGAAGAAGAAGGCATTTCATTCCGTTGTAATGCAAATGTTGGTGTGAATGTAAACCTGAATGATCTGTTGCGTGAATATCATGCCATTGTTTTATCCGGGGGTTCCACGGTACCACGTGATTTGGACATACCTGGCAGGCAGCTCAAGGGCATTCATTTTGCCATGCCTTTCCTGAAGCAGCAAAATAAACGTGTGGCAGGCCGTGACCCGCTATCCGGCAAGGGAGTGGAAAGTAATGTTCTGTCAGAAGAAATTACGGCTGAAGGGAAAAAAGTTGTTGTAATAGGCGGTGGGGATACAGGAAGCGATTGTGTTGGCACATCAAACAGGCATGGCGCCATTTCTGTGACCCAGTTTGAACTCCTGCCAAAACCACCTGAAAGCCGAACACCTTTTATGCCCTGGCCAACATATCCAATGGTACTGAAAACTTCTACTTCTCATGAAGAAGGATGCGACAGGGCATGGGCAACTGCTACCAAAGAATTTATTGGAGATGATAACGGCAACCTGAAAGCGATAAAACTGGTTGACCTTGAATGGAAATTTACAGAAGACGGCAAACCTGCTCAATTTGTAGAAAGGCCCGGAAGTGAACGGGTAATCGACTGTGAACTGGTTTTACTGGCAATGGGTTTTACCCATCCGCAGCAGGAAGGATTATTACAGGAACTGGATATAGCGCTCGATGATCGTGGAAATGTAAAAGCTACTGAAAAAGATTTTCAAACAAATATTGGTCGCATTTTTAGTTGCGGGGATATGCGTCGCGGACAATCACTGGTTGTATGGGCCATTAGTGAAGGAAGGGAATGTGCACGTAAAGTGGATGAATACCTGATGGGACATTCATTGCTGGAATCAAAAGACAGTAATCTTATTGCACTATAATTTTGTTGTTCGATTCTCATGTAGGCCACCTGAAAAGGTGGCTTTTTTTTAAAATAAATCGAAAGTGAAAAATTGAAAATGAAAGATCATTGGCTTAACAGGTAAGTAGCTGAGATAAAAATGAAAAAATAATAGAAAATTCATATTATTTTTATTTATATATGTTGTATTCCACAATTTTATTCCTAACAATATTTTATGCCTTTTGCCCTAAAAAATAATATATTATATTTATTATCAGCTTTTTATAGTCCTTTTTTCATTTATCTCCAATCATATATCATTTTTTCATATGTGAATATCTAAGCGAATTTTGGGTGACTTTTTAGCTTTATAAGGATTAATATTGCATTAGCAAACAACTACAACTAATTAGAAAACCAAACTGCTCAGTTATGAAAAAAATTGGAACTAAAGAAGCCTTACCGTTTCTTCTCCTGCTCATCCTCGCCGTTGCGGCAATTTTTGTACCCTCCCTGCCAAATTTTGATGATGGCGGGAAATACAATACAGCTGACATCTCCTGGATCATTGTAGCAACTGCAATGGTTTTTTTAATGACCCCCGGCCTCGCCTTTTTCTATGGCGGAATGGTTCACAGAAAGAATGTGATCTCAACCATGATTAAAAGTGTGGTGGCTGCCGGTGTTGTCAGTATCATATGGGTTACAGTTGGCTATAGTCTCGCTTTTGGTGATTCATTGGGTGGCCTCATTGGAAACCCATCAACACATTTGTTTTTTAAAGGTGTAAACTCAGGTGAACCATGGAGCCTTGCCCCTACGATCCCTAAAACATTATTTTCCCTTTTTCAATTGATGTTCGCCATCATTACCCCCGGCCTGGTGGTTGGTGCGGTTGCAGAAAGGATTCGTTTTACATCATATATTCTTTTTACCATATTATTCAGCATCCTTGTTTATGCCCCCCTGGCACACTGGAGTTGGCATCCTGACGGATTCCTCTTTAAATGGGGTGCACTTGACTTTGCCGGTGGTACTGTTGTACATATTTCCGCAGGTTGTGCAGCTCTTGCAGGTGCTATGGTGTTAAAACGCAGAAAAGTACATATAGATAAAGAAGAAATCCCTCCGGCTAACGTACCATATGTATTGATCGGTACCGGTCTTTTATGGTTTGGCTGGTTTGGTTTCAATGCAGGTTCTGCCCTTGGTGCTAATGCACTGGCTGTTTCCGCTTTCGCCACTACAAATACTGCAGCAGCTGCAGCAGGTTTGTCATGGATGTTCTTTGATGTATTACGTGGTAAAAAACCATCCGTATTGGGATTCTGTATCGGTGCGGTTGTTGGTCTTGTTGCCATCACACCAGGAGCTGGTTTTGTAGCCATCCCGCAAAGTATATTTATTGGTGTGGTAGCTGCTGTAATCTCCAATCTGGCTGTATACTATAAATCAAAATCAAAACTGGATGACACACTGGATGTATTCCCTTGCCACGGACTAGGTGGTATTGTTGGTATGCTCTTAACCGGTGTGTTTGCTACCAAAGCAGTAAACGCCGCAGGTAATGATGGTCTTTTTTATGGCAATCCGGCTTTCTTCCTGGTTCAGTTAAAAGCCATGGCTATAACAGTTACATACAGCTTTGTAGTTTCCTTCGCCATATTCAAATTCATCAACTTCATCCTTCCACTTCGCGTTTCACTTGAAGACGAAGAAATGGGACTTGATGCTTCTCAGCATAATGAAAATTATGTTCAGGGAACTTTACTGGTTCGCACAAGCGAAAATGGTAAAATGAAGGAAAGGGAAGTAGAAGTGATGATAGAGAAAGGTGCAGCAGAAGAAGCCGTATTGGACTAGAATACATTTCTTAAGCCGTACCCTTCCCATTTTTAACTATAAAACCAAAACAATGTTACGAAAAATCTTTGTAATAGCCATTACTATAGCTACAACTCAATACAGTTTTGCTCAGGAAGCAGTTGCACCGGTAGAAGAGAAAAAACCGGCTACAACGATCAGCGGATTTGCAGATGTTTACTACAGATACGACTTCAGCAAGAACCCTTCAAATAACCGAACCAGCTTTACCAATAGCCACAATTCATTTGAACTGGGCATGGCTTCTGTCAAATTAGAACACAGTTTTGGGAAAGTAAGTATGGTAGCAGACTTGGGATTTGGAAAAAGGGCCCAGGAATTTTCGTATAATGAATCAGGCGTAGTTGCCGCTATCAAACAATTGTATGTCAGTTATGCTGCAACAGACTGGCTGAAACTAACCATGGGTAGCTGGGCTACACATGTTGGTTATGAACTGGTGGATGCACCTGCAAACCGCAACTACTCCATGTCTTATATGTTTTCCTGGGGACCTTTCTTCCATACAGGACTTAAAGCCGACGCTACCTTCGGTAAAGCAGGATTCATGTTAGGTATAGCAAATCCTACCGATTACAAATCTGCTCCTTTAGATAGTAAAAAGTATATGCTGGCACAATTCAGCTACGCATTTACGGATAATATAAAGGCTTACCTGAATTATGTTGGTGGCAAAAGATATACTGATAGCGCTAAGACAAATCAATTTGATGTAGTGGTAACAGGTAAAGTGAACGATAAATTTAGCCTTGGATATAACGGCACAGTGAGTACCACAAAATTCCAGATTGACGATAAATATGATACTGATGCACAAGCCTGGTGGGGATCTGCGGTTTACCTGAACCTTGATCCTACAGAAAAATTCGGGCTTACCTGGAGGTCTGAATACTTCAGCGATAAAAATCAATTAGTTGCGATGTCTCTCGCCCCGGAAGGCGCTGCAATATTCGCCAATACCATTTCAGCCAATTTCAGGATTCACGGATTGACCATTATTCCGGAATTCAGATTTGAAACCTCCGGCAAAGATGTTTTCTACGATAAAGAAGGAGGACCAAAATCCGGTAATGCAAGTGTATTGCTGGCAGCCGTCTACAAATTTTAAAGCAGTTTAAGTTGGGTCATAATCAAACCAGGGCGTCTTTCTAGATGCCCTGCTTCATTTGAGCAGGATTCTGAGGATTGGATGGATTAGCAGGATGGAATCCAGAATTAATAAGGATTTCTTTGCGGTTAAATATTAAGCAGAGTTTCGACCAGCATTAATAATCCCAAATGAGCAGCGCATCACCAGTTTCTCATAACTTGTTTTTTCCTTTGATTGCTGTATCAGTTTTTCATCCAGCTCACGAACACGCGTAATGGCATATTGTTGAATGGTCGTTAAAGGCA
>JAHEEX010000050.1 GCA_024640465.1 Sphingobacteriales bacterium
TAGGTTTCCAAAACCCCCGTAGGTTTCCAAAACCCCCGTAGGTTTCCAAAACCCCCGTAGGTTTCCAAAACCTATAAACGGATAAAAAATATACGAACTCATTTGTTAAACCTGGCTCATGTTATTGACTATGTTAATAATATTCAATCCTGGCAATAAGATTCTGTAAATACATACTCATCCTTTTCAGTACATTTGCCAACTCAAAATAAAAGCAAACAACCGATGAAGTTATCCTCCCGCCTGGAATTATTCAATGAGCCAGAAACACTCAAAATGGCCAAACTGGGCCGCGAACTCAGGGCAAAAGGTGTTGATGTTATTGACCTCTCTTTAGGAGAACCGGATTTTGATACACCTGATCATATTAAAGAATCATTAAAAAAAGCAGTAGATGATAACTGGAGTCATTATCCTCCGGTGGCAGGCTACCCGGAATTAAGGGCCGCAGTTTGTACCAAACTGAAAAGGGATAATAACCTGGATTATCAGCCGGAAAATATTCTTGTATCTACCGGAGCCAAACAAAGCCTTGCCAATGTTGTTATGGCCATTGTAGATAAAGGCGATGAAGTGGTGATTCCAACACCTTACTGGGTTACTTATTCCGAAATAGTAAAACTGGCCGAAGGGAATGTAGTTCTTGTAAGAACAAAGCCTACAGATAAATATAAAATTACCCCTTCTGAATTGGAAGCCGCACTAACGTCAAAGACTACCTTATTTATATTTTCATCTCCCTGTAATCCCAGTGGTTCCGTTTATACAAAAGAAGAACTGGCCGGCCTCGCAGAAGTATTCAGGAAGTATCCAAATGTTTTCATCATCTCTGATGAAATCTATGAGTATATCAATTTCACAGGCAAACATGAAAGCCTGGCACAGTTTGACGACCTTAAAGACAGGATCATCATTATAAATGGATTGAGTAAGGGCTATGCCATGACAGGTTACAGGCTCGGTTATATTGCTGCACATCCTACAGTAATAAAAGCATGTGAGAAATTACAGGGACAATATACCAGTGGCGCCAATGCGGTTACCCAACGGGGAGCTATAACCGCACTTACGGGAGACCTCAAGCCAACGGAAGCCATGGCAAAGGAATTTACCCGCAGGCGTGCCAGGATGCTTGAACTGCTAAAGTCAATTCCGGGTGTGGAGATCGTGGAGCCAGATGGGGCATTCTATGTTTTCCCTGTTGTTAAATCATACTTCGGTAAATCAGACGGAACAAACCACATTAAAGATGCCGATGACCTTTGCATGTACCTGTTAAATACAGCGCATGTATCAACTGTAACGGGCCGTGCTTTTGGTGAACCGGATTGCATCCGTATTTCCTTTGCAAACAGCATGGAAAAAATTGAAGCTGCAATGGCGAGGATCAGCGAAGCAATGGCTAAACTGAAATAAAATAATAACCAGGAATTAAAATAAAAGCAGCAAGGTTACTCGCTGCTTTTATTCATTAATCTCATGGCAACCAGGCCGCCTATCAGGTCTATCAGAAAATGAATAATCATTACTATCCAGATAGAGCCACTACTCAGGAAAATGATTCCCAGTAAAAGCGACAGCAAGAAAATCTTTAAAACCGCCTGCCAGCCCTGGTAATAGTGGGCGAGGCTGAACAGAAAAGCGGGAGCCGTTACAGCCAGTATAGGAAGCCCTGTACTGAAATTATATTCAGGCAGGAAATAAGTTACCATATATCCCCTGTAAATGATTTCTTCAAAAACACCTGCACTGATACACATAACTATATAGGCCGGTAATTCCCTCAGTTTTCTGGGTAGGAAAGGGGTTGTGTCGTCCAGGGTATCAACAGAAGAATCCCTTTTTTCCCATTTGCGGATCGACATCAAAAGGTCACCGGTATATAATACGGCCAGCAAAGCTATGAGGCTAAATGTCAGCCCACTGTTTTTAACGTCAAGGGGTAGTTGAAAACCCATTGTTTCAAATGGCCTGTCGTGCAACCACCATGTTGCCAGTATCACCATTGCGGCAAGGCAAAGGAAGAGGCTGTTGGCCAGGTAGAACCTGCGCCTGATGGATTCCGTAAATTGGATATTATCGAAATTTTCCAGGCTTTTTACACCAGACATAAACGGGATCACCAATCCATAGATCAGCACCAGTATATGATCGGAAAGGACAGGGAAATTATCCATTTGCAGATTTACTTTTGGATAACGCAACAAGTTGCTGGTGCAGCGTAATCACTTGTGGTATCACCAATTGCTTGCCATCATTATGAATGATAAAATCGCATCGATTTATTTTTTCTGATTCATCAAGCTGGTTATTCATGCGTTGAAGGATGGCTTCACGGGTAGTGTTATCCCGTTCCATTACACGTTGGATCCTTAATTCCTGTGGGGCATCAACTCCAATAACATAATTTAATTCTTTTTCTGAACCGCTTTCAAAGATCAATGCTGCTTCTTTAAGCGTGTAGGGAGTTTGCTGCTGATTCATCCACATATGTGCATCCCGGATTGTTGCCGGATGTACAATGGCATTGAGGGCTTTAACTTTTTCGGGGTTACCAAATACTTGTTCCGATATCCAGGATCGGTTTAGTTTGCCTTGATCATAGGCTTTTTCCCCAAAAAGAAAGATGATTTGTTTTTTTACATCAGGATCTTCCTGCATAAGTCTTTTTGCTGCATCATCCGCATTATATACAGGTATACCAAGGGTCTCAAAAACCTTTGCCACAGTTGATTTTCCGGATCCAATGCCGCCTGTTATCCCTATTTTCAGCATGCCTTAATGTGTACATTTAATAAGCAAAAAGATCAATAAAAAAAATCCGGACGGCTTTTGGTGCTTGTCCGGATTCCCTATTTTTTTGATGGGTTATTTAGCAGCGGGAGCAGCTGGTTTATTAAGCTGGTCGCTCCATTCCATACTGATGGCACTGCGTTCAATTTTGAGGTAGCTGCCGGGGCTTACTTCAATTTGAATGGTACCATCGTCGTTAACTTTGTTTACACTGCCATGTATCCCTGCAATGGTTACAATTTTATCGCCTTTTTGTAAACCTTCCTGGAAGGTTTTTGCTTTCTTGGCTTTTTGGGCTTGTGGCCGGATCATAAAGAAATAAAATACCAGGATCATACCACCCAGTAAAACTAATTGCATCATGCCTGCGTTGGGTGTTGCCTGTAATAATGTGGAGATCGGGTTCATATTTAGGTTTTATGTTTTGAAAATTATTTCTGTGCAATTACTTCAACATCGAAGGCAACCGTACTTACTGCTTCTTTTGTATTGGTATACACAGCCATGGTCTTATGGTTGGTACCTACACGGCCTTTAGTATCGAAGGTAGCTTTGATAGCGCCTTCAGCACCAGGCGCAATTGGTTCCTGTGGTTTTTCTGCAACCGTACAGCCGCAGGAAACCACAACATTGTTGATGATCAGCATTTCTGTGCCTGTATTTTTAAAGCGATAACTGATTTCTATCTTTTCGCCTTCTTTTACCTTTCCGATACTCTTAGCAGAATCCAGCCACTGGATGGTTGTCATGGGCTTTGGTTTCGAAGCTTCAATAACAGGTGCAGTTGCTTCAGCTGGTGCGGCTTTATCCTGGCCTTGCTGACAGGATATCATTAAAACTGTTGACAGGATTAATACTGATAATGTGAATGATAGCGATTTCATAATGATAAAAATGAATGGTAAAATTAAGGAAAGACTATTGTTTTTTGTAATCAACTTTTTTCAACTGGCCGGCCTGTTCTTTTTCTTTATGTATATTATCCAATATGCCATTGACAAATTGTCCGCTCTGAGGGGTGCTGTACTCCTTGGCGAGATCAATATATTCATTTATGGAAACCTTAGTGGGTATAGTCTCAAAGTAGAGGAGTTCACAAACGCCCATACGCATCAGGATCATATCCAGCATCGCAATCCTTTCTGCATCCCAATTCTTGAGTTTTGGTTTGATGAGTTCCAGGCAAAAGTCTTTTTTCTCAATAGAAGTCCTTAACAGACCAAGGCCGAATTCTCTTTTTTCTTTGGAGATAATGTCCTGGAAATTATAGTTGGTGGGCTTTTGCAGGAAATTCAGGATCATTTGATTCATCATATCAGCATCATCGTCCCAATGAATAAAGAATTCTTCAATATGTGAGATGAAATCTTCATTGGGCAGCATCAGGGTACTAAAAATAAATGTCAGGATATCCTTCTCGTCTTTTTTATCACGTGATGCAAGATTGATATATGACTGGTATTCTGCTGAGGCGGTAAGTTGCTGGTAAATTTTTTTGATCATTTCCACATCTTCCACTTGCCTGATACGGGTATCATCTATAGCAGCTTTGAAACTGGTATCTTCCAATATTTGCCAAAGGACGGTATTCCCGGAAATTTTGGTATTTACCTGAAGGTCCTGTTCGGTTGGAAGATGTTTTGAAGCCCTTTTAACAGAGTCGGTTTCCGCATAGCGGGCCACTTCGGTAAGGAAATAGACCAGGTAGGTAAAAAGCTGCCGGGATTGTTCAAAATGGTTTTCCAAAAGAACCAGTGCTTTGTCAACCGGAATAGTTGGCTGGCTGGTTTCAACTGTATAAAGGGTTTGCATCACTTTAACCCGGATATTTCTTCTGCTGATCATCGTAAAGAACTATTTCGGGCGCAAATATACTTTGAAAAGAAACCGGGGCATAATTTATTATCAGTCTATGTAATATTGGCATGATAATACCGGGGAAAAACTGACAGCAAGTGCCCATTTTCACCCAAAAACACCGTTTTTCTGCCAAGTTTTCCCCGTTTATTGTTCTGGTACAGATTTCGTATAGCTTTGTACGCTGCCCATCCACCTATTCATTTAAGGACCGGATGGCAATCAAAAACCAATTACATCTTTCATTCCAATTAAATCAAAAAAACAAAAGCTATGGCTAAGAAGTTAAGCATTACCCCATTACACGACAGGGTAATCGTGAAACCAGCTCCTGCTGAAGAAAAAACTGCAGGTGGAATCATTATTCCGGATACGGCTAAAGAAAAACCACAACGCGGTACCGTAATTGCTGCTGGACCTGGTAAAAAAGATGAGCCCATGTCTGTAAAAGCCGGCGACACCGTTTTATATGGTAAGTATTCCGGTACAGAAATCGCCATTGAAGGTTATGACTACCTTATTATGCGTGAGTCGGATATCCTGGCTGTTGTTTAAGCCGGATGTTTATTTTTCTTTCAACCTAACATTTAAAAAAATATTCGATTATGTCTAAACAATTGTTTTTTAACCTCGAGGCCCGCAACCGAATGAAAAAGGGTGTGGACATTCTGGCAAATGCTGTAAAAGTTACCCTGGGACCTAAAGGTCGTAATGTAGTACTGGAGAAAAAATTTGGTTCACCTGCTGTTACTAAAGACGGTGTAACTGTTGCCAAAGAAATTGAACTGGAAGATCCTATTGAGAATATGGGTGCACAGATGGTGAAAGAAGTTGCTTCTAAAACTGCTGACGTAGCAGGTGATGGTACAACTACCGCAACAGTTCTGGCTCAGTCAATCATTACCGAAGGTTTGAAAAACGTAGCCGCCGGTGCTAATCCTATGGATTTGAAGCGTGGTATTGATAAAGCCGTTGACTGGATTGTTGAGAACCTGAAAAAACAATCTCAGACAGTAGGCAACGATACAAAAAAGATCGAGCAGGTTGCTTCTGTATCTGCCAATAACGATGCTGAGATTGGTAAGTTAATTGCCAGCGCCATGCAGAAAGTTGGAAAAGATGGTGTTATCACCGTTGAAGAAGCCCGTGGTACGGAAACCAGCATCGAACTGGTTGAAGGTATGCAGTTCGACCGCGGATATATCTCCCCATACTTTGTTACCAATGCAGATAAAATGGAATGTGAGCTGCAAAGCCCTTTCATCCTGATCTACGATAAGAAGATCTCTGCCATGAAGGATATCCTCCACATCCTGGAGAAAGTTGCCCAGCAAGGCGCCCCACTGGTAATCATTTCTGAGGACCTGGAAGGTGAAGCTCTCGCTACCCTGGTAGTTAACAAACTCCGTGGTACGCTGAAAGTGGCTGCTGTAAAAGCTCCGGGCTTTGGCGACCGCAGGAAAGAAATGTTGCAGGACATCGCTATCCTTACAAAAGGTTTAGTGATCAGCGAAGAGCAAGGGTACAAACTCGAGAATGCCGACCTTACTTACCTTGGCCGTGCAGAAAGGGTAACCATCGATAAAGACAATACTACCATCGTTGGTGGAAAAGGTAAAAAAGATGATATCCAGGCACGTATCGCCCAGATCAAAGCACAAATCGAATCAACTACTTCAGAATACGACAAAGAAAAATTACAGGAGCGCCTGGCTAAATTAAGCGGTGGTGTGGCTGTATTGAATATTGGCGCAGCAACTGAAGTGGAAATGAAAGAGAAAAAAGACCGTGTTGATGATGCATTGCATGCTACACGTGCTGCAGTTGAAGAAGGTATTGTTCCTGGTGGTGGTATCGCTTATATCCGCGCTATTGAAGCCCTGGATAAGAAGAAAGGCATCAACGAGGACGAAACAACTGGTATTGCCATCGTTCGTCGTGCGCTGGAAGAACCACTCCGTACCATCGTGTCAAACGCAGGTATCGAAGGTTCTATAGTAGTACAGAAAGTGAAAGAAGGTAAAGGCGATTTTGGTTACAATGCACGCACACACACTTACGAGAAGTTGCTGGCTGCAGGTGTTATCGATCCTACTAAAGTGAGCCGCGTTGCTTTGGAGCATGCTGCTTCTATCGCTGGTATGCTGCTTACCACTGAATGTGTTATTGCAGACAAACCTAAAAAAGAAGAGCCTGTTCACAATCATGGCGGTGCACCCGGCATGGGCGGAATGGACTACTAGAAAACTGAAAATCGAAAATCGAAAGTCGAAAATAAAAGACCGCTCTGTTTGGGCGGTCTTTTTCTTTGCGTATCATCGCATACTTATTTCCTGGCGGTTAAATTGAAAATAAATGATACCTTAAAGCAGAAATATTAAAGGCATGTCATTATTTAATATCGACCCTGATATTGCAAAAGCCAGGACTTTACACACTTCTTTTTATACAGATCTGGCGAATTTTGAAGCAGCAAAAGAAAAAATCTTCTCGCCCTCCTGGCAGTTCATAGGAGATACAAGTTTGGTGCCCGAAACAGGTTCCTGCCACCCTTTTACTGTATTACCAGGCTATATAGATGAACCCCTTTTTTTAACCAGATCAGAAGACGGTAAGGTTCGCTGTTTATCCAATGTTTGCACCCATCGGGGTAATATTTTGGTTAATGAACCCTGTAAATCTGCGCATATACGTTGCAGGTATCATGGCAGGCTTTTTTCTCTGGATGGAAAATTCAGGTCCATGCCGGAGTTTAAAGAAGTGGAAAATTTCCCTGGTCCTGATGATGATCTTCATGGTCCTGGTTTGTTTCAATGGGGTAATCTGTTATTCGCGAACCTGTCTCATAAAAATGCACCTGAATTATACCTGGGTGATATGATGGATCGGCTTTCATTCCTGCCGGTGGAAGAATTTCAGTTTCGGCCCGACCTTTCCGTCAGTTATGATGTGAAAGCGCATTGGGCGTTGTATTGCGAAAATTACCTCGAAGGTTTTCACATTCCTTTTGTACATGCCGGCCTTAATGCGGTGATTGATTATGGCAACTATACCACGGAATTATTCCCGATGTCTAACTTGCAATTGGGAATTGCTAAAGAAGGAGAACTATGTTTTGACCTTACGGCAAGTTCTCCCGATTACGGAAAAAAGGTAGGCGCCTATTATTACTGGGTTTTTCCCAACCTGATGTTTAATTTCTACCCCTGGGGATTGTCGGTAAATATCGTTGAACCAAGGGGATTGGATAAAACGAACGTGCAATTCCTTACATATGTATGGAAAGAGGATTTGTTCAATACTGGTGCCGGGTCAGACCTGAACACTGTTGAAATGGAAGATGAAGAGGTGGTGGAAGCTGTTCAAAAGGGTATACGTTCCCGTTATTATGGTCATGGCCGCTATTCGGTTACCAGGGAACAGGGCACACATCATTTTCACCAGCTTATAGCTCAATCCATGCAGTAATATTGCGACTTTGCGGTGTAATATATCTACCGTCATAAAACGATGAACGCAAAATTGACATTATAAATCATAAAGCCAGTTAGGTTAAATGCCAATGGGAAGACTGTTAGCCAACTAAGGCCTTACTCCCTTTTGATTTCCCCTTTATTTAAGAATGCCGATGGCGTAAGTCCAGTCTTTTTTTTCACCGCGGATATGAAAGTGCTACGGGAATTGAACCCTGCCTTTTTACCAATCGCTTCCAGTGTGTATTGGTCGGCATCCGGTTCCTTCAAAAGCACATCCTTAACATACTGTACGCGATAGCCATTAATAAATTCGTTGAACGACTGACCATACTGCTGGTTTATAAATGCTGACAACTGATGCAGGGGAACATCAATTTCGGCAGACATATTGGCAATGGTGTATCCCTGGCGCAGAAAAGGTTTTTTCTCACGGAAATAATCGTTAACTATACCTTGTATCTTCTCGCCCTGTGTTGAGTTTATGACACCCTTTCGCGAGATCTGTTTGGTCTCTATCGCAGAGGTTCCTTGCTGTTCATCATCAACAACCGGTTTTACCCAGCCGTGCAACCCATACAGTATATTCGGCCGGATAAAAAGGTATACCAGCGCGCAGATCACAGCAACCATAACCGTGGAGGATGTGACCCAGTAAAAATCTTTCGCTTGAAAAAACTGGAAAAACTGTTGGATGGTCGTCAGTACAAAGGTCAGCCCGATTGTCCCGGTAAAAAACACCAGCCAGCGGAAAATCGACCGGTTTTGCGCGTTTTCGGGCAATCGCGGCCTGGTATGCTTATTCCAACGGTACAGCAATATGCCCTGGGCAATTACAAGGCTTATGGCAAAAAAATCCCGGATCACAACGGAGAACCTGGGCGGCAGCAAGCCTTCGTTTTCCTCCAGGTATAACGATTTGTTGGCCAGGGCTTGCCTGATCACAGCTTCCTTCAACCCAGCTGGTTGCAGATAAAAATCCAGGAAGGTAAGCGCAAGCAGAAATGGCAATGACAGCAGCAGGATATCGGACCTTCGAAATCCGTATCGCTGTTCCAGCACAGACCGTACATAAATAAATGCAAGTACCGGGTTCAGCGTCCCCACAAAAACGGAAGTCCTCCATAAATGAGGAAAATGGATAAAATCACCATAGCGGACCAACGCATAGAAAAATACCATATAAGATACACAGAGGAAAAAAAGCGCCAGGATATGGGGCGAGAGGGTACGCTCGCGATGTGCGAAGAATAATACCAGGGCTACGACCATAGTTAGCAGAGAAACAAAATACTCGTAATGAAAACCTAACTCCATAAATTCCGTCAAAAATACCCCGAATTTCGGGCTACTTTGTTCAAATTTACCAATAACTGAACAGGATTTCCAATCACCTGTGTTGACCCTTCTCGCAACAACGATAGTTTTGATATGGCCGGCCGCATATCTTTGATACCTGCTGGCCATGATCGATCACTGATCGCCATTCAGCACTTCACATTTCAAACCAGCAACATGACAAAAATTCTGTGTATTTCGGCCATTTGCATCATGGCCGCCTGGGGATGTTCCCAAAGCCCAAAAAGCAACAATGATTCCGCCGAAGCTTCAGTAGCTTCAACAGCCACGATGTATTATAATGGTGATATCCTCACCATGGAGGGAGACAGCGCCCAGTACGCAGAAGCTGTTGTGGTAAAGGATGGTAAAATTTTGTTCGTAGGTCTCAAAGACGAAGCAATGAAAGCGGCTGGTGAGGGTCATGAGATGATTGATCTGCAGGGGAAGACCCTTTTGCCCGGTTTCATCGATGCGCACGGACACATTTTCTCCTCCGGCATCCAGGGACTGGCAGCCAATCTTCTGCCGCCGCCCGATGGAAAAGGCGCAACGATCGCGGACCTGGTTACCCTCACCAAAGAGTGGATCGGTCCCAACCAGAAGATCGTCGATAAAATCGGCTGGATCATCGGTTTTGGATATGACGATGCCCAACTGAAGGAGAAGCGTCATCCCACCGCTTTGGAATTGGATCAGATCTCCAAAGATATTCCCGTCATGGTGCTGCACCAGTCGGGCCACCTCGCCAGCCTCAACAGCAAGGGACTTGAAATGGCCGGTATCACGGAAAGCACCCCGGATCCGTCCGGTGGCATCATCCGCAGGGTCAAAGGTTCCAAAAAACCCGAGGGCACCCTGGAAGAATCCGCTATGTTCGGTCCCCTCTTCAAAGTATTTGGCATGATTGACTCCACAGGCAATGCCAATATCATCCGGGCGGGCATCGCTTCCTATACCAAGTATGGCTTTACTACGGCACAGGAAGGTCGCGCTACCAACGCGGTCTGCGAATCCATGAAGTTGATGGCCGCAAACAACGAACTGCCCATCGATATCTATGCCTATCCCGATATCCAGCAGGAGCTGCCCTATATGGAAAAGGTTGGGGTGCAGGCAACCTATACCAATCACTTCCGCATCGCCGGGGTCAAACTGAGTTCCGATGGGGCCATCCAGGGAAAAACCGCCTATCTCTCCAAGCCATACAAAGTGCCGCCGGCCGGCGCTAAAAAGGACTACCGTGGCTACCCGGCTATCCCGGATGCATCGGCCTACAATGCCCTCGTGGATGCGGCTTTCAAAAACAACTGGCAGATCATTACGCATTGCAATGGCGATGCTTCCGGTGATATGTATATCAAAGCGGTGCGACTCGCCGCGAATAAATACGGCAACAACGATCGCCGCAGCGTTATGATACATTCACAAATGGCACGCGAAGACCAGTTGGATTCCATGAAAGTGCTGGGTATCATCCCCTCATTTTTTGCCATGCACACTTTCTACTGGGGTGATTGGCATGTCAATGAAACTATTGGCAAAGAACGCGCCTACCGGATATCCCCGGCGGTGTCCACCCTCAAACGCGGAATGATCTTCACCCAGCACCACGATGCCCCGGTGGCCTTCCCGGATGCCTTCAGGGTGCTGAGTGCTACCGTTAACCGGGTGAGCCGTTCGGGTGAAGTGATTGGACCCGACCAACGCGTACCGGTCTACATTGCACTCAAGAGCATCACCGCCTGGGCAGCCTACCAGGCTTTTGAAGAAAAGTTAAAAGGCACCCTGTCAGCAGGTAAACTGGCCGACTTTGTTATCCTGGATAAGAACCCGATGAAGATTCCCCCGATGGACCTCTCTTCCCTGAAAGTAATGGCCACCATCAAAGAAGGCAAAACCGTTTACGAAGCCAACTAATCATTCGAATATGAAATACAGATTGTCGGTCCTCCTGATCCTGCTTGGCTTTTGGGCCACCGCGCAGAAAGTGGTGCTCATCACCAACGTGAAAATCTTCAACGGCAAGGATAACAAAACGGTGAACGGACAAGTACTGATCACCGATAATGTCATCACCAAAATATCCACCACACCTATTCCCACCAATAAAAGTGCGATGACCACCATCATCGATGGGAAGGGAAAATTTCTCATGCCAGGGCTGATTGATGCGCACGTGCATACCATGTTTGAATCCATTGAGATGGCTGTTGGGCTTTCCAGCGAAACCGGCTACCTGAACCTGGTTGCCGGGTATGCTGCGGAAAGGCAATTGCTGCGTGGGTTCACTACTGTGCGCGACCTGGGGGGATCCTCGTTTAGTCTTAAAAGGGCCATTGATGTAGGATATGTAAAAGGGCCCCGCATTTTCCCGAGCGGCGCAACGATTTCGCAAACCAGCGGACATGGCGATTTCGGTGCACCTACCGATGTTCCAAAAGATGCTTCGCGCCCACTGAGTTATATTGAAAGAAGTGGGCAGACCATCGTTGCCGATGGTGTGGACCAGGTGCTGATGCGTACCCGCGAACAATTACGGCAGGGCGCCACCCAGATCAAGATGATGGCGGGCGGCGGCGTATCGTCGAGTTACGATCCGCTGGACGTGGCCCAGTACACCGAAGAGGAACTCAATGCAGCCGTGCGGGCTGCAGCAGGATGGAATACATATGTTACCGTGCATGCATATACATCAACAGCGGTTCAGGCAGCCATTAAAGCAGGTGTCAAATGCATTGACCATGGCCACCTCATAGACGATGCCACTGCAAAGATCATGGCGGAGAAAGGCATCTGGTGGAGCCTGCAACCATTTATGGACGATGAAGACGCGGTACCTTTCCCGGAAGGGTCAGACAGCAGAAAAAAATACCTGCAAATGGTAGCCGGTACCGATAATGCTTATAAGCTTGCAAAAAAATACAATATCAAAACAGCTTTTGGAACAGACATTTTGTTTGATCCAAAACTAGCTAAAAGGCAAACCGCACAGCTTGCCAAACTCGTTAAATGGTACACGCCTTTTGAAGTGTTGAAGATGGCTACAGCAGACAATGCAAGCCTGCTGGAAATGAGCGGCCCACGCAACCCTTATCCCAAAAAGCTGGGCGTAATTGAAGAAGGCGCCTATGCGGATCTGATCATTGTGGATGGAAACCCACTGGAAAATATCAACCTGGTGGCCAACCCGGAGAAAAATTTTGTGCTGATCATGAAAAATGGCGAAGTATATAAGAACACCATTCAATAAGCACTAACGACCATGTATAAGTGTAGATTTCTGTTGCTGTCAGTCATAACGATGCTGGCCTTTCCATCCTTTAGCCAGTCGGCTTCCGCAGTCAGGAAGGCGAAGAAAGACTCGCCCGTGGCGCTCACACAGGAGATCGCGCAAGTGGTGGCAAAGGATTCTCAGCAAATGATTGAGGTCTTCAAAGACCTGCACGCAAACCCGGAGCTCGGTTTCATGGAAACGCGCACCGCAGGGATTGTAGCCAAAGAACTAAAAGCCTTCGGCTTCGAGGTGAAAGAAGGCATCGGTATAACCGGTGTGGCGGGAATCCTGCGAAATGGTCCGGGTCCTGTGGTGATGTACCGGGCCGATATGGATTGCAATTCCGTCAAAGAAACTACTGGTCTACCCTACGCGAGCACAAAGATTGTGCGGAAAAAAGACGGAAGCGAGACACCTGTCATGCATGCATGCGGACACGATGCGCATACAACATGGCTCATGGGAGTGGCGAGGGTCATGGTGCAAATGAAATCCAAATGGCAGGGCACCCTGGTGATGATTGCGCAGCCGGCGGAAGAACCCATATTGGGCGCCGAGGCGATGGTAAAAGATGGCTTGTACACAAAGCATGCAGTCCCCGAACCGGATTACCTCCTGGGCATGCATACCGCGCCTATTCCACTTGGCCTCCTGGTGGCGGCCAAAGGAGTGCGCATGGCCGGCACAGACCAGATCGATGTGACGTTCAAAGGCATCGGCGGGCATGGTTCAAGCCCACAGGTGACGAAAGACCCGATAGTGATGGCGGCTGCGGCCATCATGCAATACCAGGTGATTGTGAGTCGCGCGATCGACCCGCAAAAAGCCGCCGTGCTCACCGTTGGCTCGGTGCAGTCGGGCAGCGATAATAATGTCATCCCCTCTACCGCCTTGGTCAAAATCAACCTGCGGTGGTTTGATGAAAACGACCGAAAGCTGATGGTAGATGGGATACGGCGGATCAACGAAGGCATTGTAAAAGCTTACAACCTACCTGACAGTATGATGCCCAGTATGGTCATGAAGGGCTGGTCATACCCTCTGAACAACAGCGACACCCTGACCAGTTGGGTAGTGGATGGCCTCCGAACCATTGTGCCGGACAAGAACATCATCAGGGAAGACCGTTTTCCCGCGGTAATGGGCTCTGAAGATTTTCATCACCTCGTTGTCCACAACACTAAGAAAAACTACTGCTATATCAATATAGGGACGGCCAACCTGGAGCTTTTTGACGCGGCCGTCAAAGCCGGCAAGCAGGTTCCTTTTAATTCCCATAATGGCGACTACCAGGTGGACCCCAACGCTATTCCATTTGGGATTAGGGCCGCAAGCGCGGCGCTCTTAGAAGTTTTTAAACAACGATAGCATTACCAGTTATTAAAAGTCAACAAACAAACAGGATACCGATACACCGATATTTAAGCAAAGTGTACGTCCCTTTAAATAATATCAAGTAAAAAATAAATCTTCTCTTTTCATCATTGTTTTACTCATTTCACAACATATCAATGCCCAGGATTCGAACAGTTCTTCAAAAAAGGATGTAGACCCCTGTTGTCAAAAAAGTATAAAATTGCCATTCAGGATTTTACTTCAATTTTATTTTCTTCGGGGCTGTTCAGGTCAAATGTATTCGATTTATAGAGTATAATGTTGAGGTCGATATTCAAAGCAGAAGCCGCGATAATTTATGCAAATCTTCCCCGAGTTGCGTTACATTTGATTTCAGAAACGCTTTATCGCTCAAAATCAATGAGTTTAAAGTCTGTAGTATGTTTTTAAAAAGTCAGGGGTTCATTTCCGGACTTTTGTTCAATTGAAATTTTACCTAATTGGTTTTTCATAGTTTTTTTCAGTTTTCAGAAAGTAATGTAAGGTATGTAGAAAGATCAGATCAAAATTTGTTGGCCATTCGAAAGCTGTTCGTTGATTGTCTGAACCATGATCTGCCGCTGATACACTCCGTCAGCAGGTTTGGGGGGATGAAAGCCATATACACTTTCCGCCATGAAACAAATAATTCTTATGCATCATTTGCGCCTCCTTTGCAGTTAGATTTTTTTTAAAATAATTATATGCCGGAATCATCACTGCAAAGAACAATCAACCTGAAAACCGCTACGGCACTTGTTATAGGCACCATTATCGGTTCCGGCATATTTATGCGACCCGCCGAGATGGCTTCCTTGCTGGGGTCACCGCTTCAGATAATGGGTGTATGGGTGGTTGCCGGGGTATTCACCATGTTAAGCGTAATGGTTCTTGCAGAAGTAGGGGCGATGTTGCCGGAACATGGAGGGCAATATGCTTTTATGCAACATATGTATGGTGATTTTTGGGCATACTTATATGGATGGGCTTCTTTTGCAGTTGTCAACTGTGCGGGAACGGCGGGAATATCTTTTATTTCTGCTCAGTACCTGGAGTATTTTTTTACTTTTCCCAGATTCTCTCCTGAAATAGAACAATCATTTAGCCTTTACTTACCATTTGTTGGAAGTCTGTTCCCATTGGAAAATATGGGAGTGAAAATCGTGTCCATCCTGATCATTATTTTATTTACCATCGTTAATTACCGAAGCACAAAGTCAGGCGGTTTGTTGCAGGTTGTTTTTTCAGTGGCCAAAGTACTGGCCATTCTATTACTCATTTTTGGTTTATTTTTTTCCGGGAAAGGCAACTGGAAAAACCTGTATGAAAATTCAACCCAGATCAAACCGGTTGGTTTTGCATTGCTGGCAGCCTGGGTGGCAGCTTGTAATGGTGCCTTGCAGGCTTTGGATGGTTGTAATAATATGCTCAATATGACCGGTGAAATTAAGGACCCGGGAAGGAATATTCCACGGGCTTTATTCCTGGGACTGTCTGGCGCCATTGGAATTTATTTGATCATAAACCTGGCGATGCTCTATGTTTTACCGGTTGATGCAATGGCAGGTTCTTCTCTGGTAGCAAGTGATGCGGCAAAAGTGGCTTTTGGTTTTATTGGCGGCGGCATTATAGCTTTATTGATCACAATATCCGTACTCGGCACTACCCAGTCAAATGTTTTAACCCCTCCAAGGATGACTTTTGCCATGGCGAGAAATGGCCATTTCTTTCCTTCCGCAGGAAAAGTACATCCCCGCTTTAATACCCCGGGGAATGCCATGGTTATTCACCTGGTAGTAATGATCTTAATGACGTTAAGCGGCTCATATCTGATCCTGACGGACATGTATATTTTTATAGTTTGGGTTTTTAACCTGATGCTGATGAGTGGTTTATTTATCCTCCGGAAAAAATATCCTGACCTCCCGAGGCCGTACCGTGTTTGGGGCTTTCCCTGGATGCCGGTTTTAGTTATTGTTTTCAATGCTTTTTACCTGGGGATAACATTGTATGACGATATCATACACTATGTGCGTGGCGAAACAAAAGTAATGAACTCTGTTCTCGGGCTTTCAGTTGTGGCGATGGGGATACCGCTGTATTTTTATTTTAAGCGGACGTATAAATCGGCTAGTCGTTAACGGTAGTAGTTGAAGTTTGAAGGTGCCGTACACTGCCTCTGGCTATTAAATACTGGGCAAGACAATAAGTTAACATAATGGCCATTCCTGCAAAAGGGAATTGACTTCGAAACTTATTGATGGCCAGGAGTGAATCAGATAATACAAAGAATGCGGCACCGGCAGTGAATAAGAGGGCGGCTTTTTTATCGAGTTTGCCAATTTGCCAAAGCGCAAAGGCCAGCATAACTCCAATAACAGATCCATAAATCAAAACGGGAAGCTTCATTTCGCCAAGATAAGGCCATAAAATATACATGAGTTCAATCACATAAGCTACAATAACTAATAGCATAACCGGCCTTCTTTTAAGATAAGGCTCGTTGACAGAACTCGTTTTGGCGAAATATCGGATATACATCAGGTGAGCCGTAAGGAAACTTAATAAACCCCCTATGAAAAAACTTCCATTTAAATATTCAAGCATCAGTAAAACATCGCCAACCCAGGAAAAAAATAAACCGCTTAAAAGTATACGGGAAAATAAGCCCAGCGGTTTCACCTCCATATAGTAAGCCAACATCAGCAGGGGCATCAGCAAGGGTTTCGTAAAATACCTTACATCGGGGAAAAATTGTCCGCTTAGGATATCAAGTATGGCAATTATTCCAAAAAAAATATAAACTCCAGTATGCTTTTTGATCATGTCATTTTGTTTCTATCCAAACTTTTCTGCCAAAGAAACGGCTTAGTGAATCACGGTGACGGATAGTGTCTGACAAAGGTGCACTTACGGGGATGAATAATTTATAATTAACAGAATCAGTAGTAATCATTTCAACTTTATGGCCCCATTCTTTTAGGTCGGCATATCTTTTCATCGCCCTGTTGCGATTAGATATTTCGAGTACCAGGTTGAACGTGCCGGGTTCGGTTTTATCAGTTGCATTCATAGATGCTGCAGCAGTATCAACGACAGCTGCAAAGGTAGTGACAGTATCTGTAAAGCGTTGCGTTTTTAATGTATCTGGAACAGGTTCCTGTATCACCGGGCTTGACATAGTTGTGAAGCCGGTATCTTTTTCCGGCAGGTTACTTTTTTTGTATAAATAACTGGCAACCCAGCCTATCAGTGCTAATCCCAGCAGGATCAATGATGCAATGGCGAGGTAGTTAAAACTGCCTGCTGTTTTTTTAGCGGGTCTTAAATAATTGTCATCAAAGTGAACCTCTTCATCATTAGGGCGACTGGTTTTTTTATGGTTTTGATCCATTTGGGCTGAATGGGCTTCACCCTGGTTGAATTCCAGTTTGTTCTGACCATTTTTTTGGAGGACCCCGATGCTTTCAAGCACAAAAGGCTTACTGATATTAATAAGTTGTTTCCCTAATTCAAGGTATGAGTCAAGGTCTGAAGATGCCAAAGGCATTATTTTTCCAGTTTCCCTGGATATAAATACAATCAGGTCCTTGTCTTCGCCAAGCTTTCTGTCTTCTTGAAAATGGATGCTGTTCGGCGCAAAGATGATACCTTCTTTTTCCTGTTCAGGTGACTTAGAAACAGTTTCATCAACCGTTAAAATACCAATTCCCTGTAGTTTCAGGGTTTTATGTTGAACAAGATAATCAGCAAGCAGACGGGATAGTTTCAAAAGTTTGATTTTTCAGGATATCATCAATAAATCACATAAAACCGGTTTTCCTCATTAATATAACGCCATAACGGCATAAATATTTTATAAAGATATATAAATCACCCGTTTAGTGGAAAAAATCAGATGCCGGCCTATTGCCTATCTTTGCCAAATGCCTCTAACACCGGATGAATTGAAATTTATTGAGTGGTGGGAACAGAACCGCGACAAACAAAGGAAAATTTTCTACCAGGTATGGTTGGGAATCCCCCTGGGCATTGCATTTGCCTTGCCCATTCTGCTTAATTATCTGGCCGGACGCTTTTGGTATAAACGTGCTGATGCTGTTGGGGCCAGCCAGTTTAACCCATTTATACTGGTCTTTGCCTTGCTACTGATTATAGTATTTATAGGTGTTTTTCATAAAAAGCACAGCTGGGATCAGAATGAACAGAAATATCTTGAATTTCTGGCAAAGCAACGTAAAGAGGAAAAAAGCAGTTCAGAACCTCATATTGACTGATTTTAGCTTTGTTTTGGCTCGATTCGGGTATAATTATTGACCAAATTGCCGCATCTTTGCGCAAATTTTAAAATTAAGATATGAGAAAAAGTTTCCTGGGGAGCATTTTAGCCATAATTGTAATTCTAAGCGGTTGTAATAAAAATAAAGAACAGACCTGTCCTTATATTGATCCTAATATTACAGTACCGGCAGCTGAAATAACAGCACTGGAAACCTATCTGGCTTCCAAAAACATTACCAATGCAGTAAAAGATCCCAGGGGATTTTATTATACCATTACAACGCCCGGAACAGGAGCAACTGCCGGACTTTGTTCTTCAATTGGCATTTATTATGCCGGTAAATTAACCAATGAAGTAGTATTTGACCAAACCACTGGTTCACCAAGAACATTTACACTTGGCCAATTAATTCCCGGTTGGATCAAAGGCATTCCACTGATTAAAGCTGGCGGAAGGATTTTACTATATCTGCCACCTTCACTGGGCTATGGCAACCAGCCTAATGGAAATATTCCTGCCAATTCAATTCTTATTTTTGATATTGACCTTATAGGCGTTCAATAATTTATTTGTCAATGCATATTTAAGGCTTTGAGTGATTTATTGCTCAAAGCCTTTTAATTTTATATAAAATCAAATTTATTGCCACACGAAGCCATTTCTGTTTTTGACATGTTCAAAATTGGCGTGGGACCTTCCAGTTCCCATACACTGGGGCCCTGGAAAGCCGCACTTCAATTTTGTATAAAACTGGAAGAAAGGAATTTGCTCTACCAGGTTAGATCTGTCAATGTGCTGTTATATGGATCCCTTGCAAAAACCGGTAAAGGGCATGGTACTGATATAGCAGTTCAATTGGGTTTGAGCGGAGAGGATCCCGAAACTTTTGATGTAAACCGCATCAGCCATCAGATTCAGGATATCCTGGATATGAAACGTTTGGTTTTGAAAGGGAAACATGAGATTATATTTGATCCGAGAGAAGACATCGATTTCTTATTTAGTGAATCATTGCCTTATCATCCCAACGCGCTAAGTTTCCTGGTAACCCTGGAAAATGGAGAACAGATAGCTGAAACTTATTATTCCATCGGCGGAGGATTTGTGGAACAGGAAAACCTGGTGATGGAATCATCTGGTCATATTCAGTTGCCCCATCCAATTGATAAAGCGTCTGACCTAATGCATTGGTGTATGAAAAGCGGGATGAGTATCAGTGAAGTGGTTATGGAGAATGAAACTGCATGGCGAACAGAAGCGGAAACCAAAAGCGGACTGCTGCGGATATGGCAGGTCATGAAAGATTGCATTTACAAGGGATGTCATACAGAAGGAACCCTTCCGGGAGGACTTGAAGTTAAAAGAAGGGCATCGGGCCTCAATAAAAAGCTTACCGCCGGGCGGCAATACCTTGACTACAACGCCTGGGTAGCTACGATCAGGCAGGGGGGGAGCGATTTTAGGT
>JAHEEX010000002.1 GCA_024640465.1 Sphingobacteriales bacterium
GATGCCGTAACATTTAACTGCTGGCTTACGCCCTGGCAAACCGGAAGGGCAGGTGTAGCAGTAATGGTAGTGCTGGGGTATATCTTCAGGTAGAATGAATCATTTGTTGTGCAACCGAAATAATAGTTTTGCTTTAAAGTGTATAAGCCAGTATCAGCATATGTAACGGAAGGTAACACAGCATCTGTTTTAGCTGATGAATACCCATTGGGTCCATTCCATAAGATCGACAAAGCAAATGCACTTGTTTCCGGCAACCTGAGGTCTTTATCCAGGCAGCCGAGAAAATTCCGTGGAGGATTATGGGGGGGCACAGGGTGTATTTCTGTATAAATTGAGTTCGAAGCAATCCTGCAATTTAATGAACTGAAATAAGCGCGTTCGGCAATAATCATCCGGTAATTTATAATGCCGGTCATCCTTCTTGGAATAGCATACGTTATAGTATTCGCACCGGGAATATCTATCCAGGTTTTTCCTGAATCAAAACTGTTTTGCCATTGTAGCTGTGGGTCTGTAAATCCCGGGCTGTAAATACCCTGCAAAATAAAAGGCGCAGTGTAGTCGGCACAAACATTTCCGGATGTTGTGCTTCCATCAAGGGTTATGCTAACAGATGGACCACAACTCCTGAAAGTAATATCATCAATCACAAAGCCACTTCCACAACCAGGTTTGGGTATAGCGCTAATACTTACAATTACTGAAGGTGTATTTGGGGGGCAAATAAAGGACGTCCCGTATTCTTTCCATACCCGGTCATTTTCAATAAGTATATCTCCCGTGTTGGTACTTGCCAGTACGGTGCCGTCCAACTTTTTGATCGTCATTATAAGACTGGCCGGTACCGCTTTGCCGCCACAGGTAATTGTTTGCATGGCATTTGATATCCATGCGGAAAAAACGTAATTGGTATTTTCACATAGATTTTTTGCAGTATCAATGTAAACGGTACCTGGTGAGTCTTCTGCATTTACAAGCATATAGTTTCCATTATAATCACGGGTATGATCACCGATCATGGCTATCCATGATTTGTCGTTGTTATTCCCGCAACCGAAAATGAAATTTGATATGACAAATTGCCCCTTAGCCGGACAGCCTCCGATTTTCTTAAATGTAGTAGCATTAGGCGGCATAACAAATCCCCTGCCCGAACCAAATGTCTGGTTTATAATTGGATCGCCGGGGCTCCCACTACACAATTGTGCAGTTGCCGTAAACGTAAGGCAACTATATAAACACAAAAGTGAAATGAAATATTTCATTGATGTAATGGGGTGACAATTTTATATATTTTATTGAAATATTAATAGCTTTTTATTTCAATAACTGTTTCAAATAATTCCACATCGGAACAAAATATAAACCAGTTGTTAATGATGGATATTTATTTTGATATCCCTGTCTTTACCAGGAGATTCTTTCCCACCATGGCACCATGTGCTAAACCCGTATCCAGGCTGAGACGATAATGTATCCCGCCATATAAACGACTTACTGATGCCTCAGCCGCGGCTTGCCGGAATGAAGTAAAATCTCTTGTCATCCCGATATAAGCAGAATCACTATTGTCATGAAATGCAAAATTATCGCCAAAAAGAGATGTCAACACTTCTGCAGATGCACCGGAAATAGTACTGTGCCCACTTGTATATTCAGGGAAGGGGGGTGTCTGAAGATATGAATTCCACTCACGGTTCATCCAGCCATTTATTAGCGTTATTGGCCTTACATATTCATAAAAGTATTTAGCATCCCAGCAACTGATAAAAGCATCTAATAAAGCAATTGAAGTGAGACTATATGCTTGTGCTGTTTTTACAGCATCGGCGTTTGTTTTCCTGCTGGCAATGGTTGTAATCCCCATCCAGTGCCCTCCTGGTGTAATTTTTTTATTGGCGAACATCAAATGCCCGGAGTGCTGCATCACAAAGGGATTATCATCCCAATAACTGGCAATGGTTTTTTGCTCTTCAGAAAGGTTTTCACTAACCGTATATACCTCTTTCACCATTTTATAAAATACACTGTTGGTATCCTTGCTAAAAGCTGGTGGTGGCATTGGACGGAACTGTGAACTGGTATCTAAAGAAAAAGGTTTGATTAAACGATAGTATGGCTCAACCCCATCAAAATAATCGGGAGGAGTAGGTTGCCATTTACCATCTGCATCGCTGCCCAGGTATTTGGACATTCCCCGGGTTTCCTTGTACATGTCTCCGCCGGCTCTCTTAAGAATGGCGGTTCCTATGTTTTTACCAAACTCAATGGAACGGTCATACTCATCCTGTGGCATTGATTCTTTAAAAACATTTACTATGGAGTCTTCATATTTATGTAAAACTGTATCAGAGAAAATCCGGACATTAAACGCCACTGTGCAAAAGGCTTTGGTTGCAGCGAGTGTGAAATTATACTTCTTATCCTTTTCCGGTTGTGGCAAAGGAGTAAATCCATGTAGTTTTTCTGCAATTGATTCACTCCCTGGTTTTGAATGCCTAATGGCTTCATATGCAGCAAGAGACGTATATGCATAAATTCGCGCAGCAACTGGTGGTGTGAATACATCGTAAATAATAATCTCTGTTAACTTATTTACGTTGGCATGGATTACATCAGCATCATTAATTTTATTTTGGGGTTTTTGACTGCAACTAAATAAAATTATGCTTATGAACAATATCTGACAATTGATGATGATTTTTTTCATATTATAAGTTGTTTATAGTTTTCACGATTTTATGCTCATTCAATGAATCATTATTTTCCCATATTCTTTAAAAGAAGAAAAGGTACGCCCACGTCTTTATCTTTCGCATTTTTATTTCTCATAGGTGGGGTAAAATTGCCAAGTACAAGATCAATTTTTCCATCACCATCAAGATCACCGGCGTCCATTGTCAGCCATTTCCCTTTGTTTGTTTCAGGAATACTATATGGCTTGAATTGAAAGTCGCCTTGATTTTCAAGGTACACAAATCCTTCTTCCGGTCTGTTTTTATAGTCTGCAAAAAAAGATATTGTCGCAATATCATCATCTCCGTCATTATCAAAATCCCTTGCCATTGCTTTAAAACAGCCATTTATATGAAAAAAATATTTTTGCCTGAATCCGTCCTTTCCATCATTTATAAAAATATAGACTCCATGATACGGTTTTAATATAGGGGAAAAATCTGCATTATCGCCGCAGGTATAAAGGATATCCTGGAATCCGTCTTTATTAAAATCGGCCAGTTCAAAATAAGACGACCCGTTAACAGGCGGAAAACGCAACAGGCGCTTCTCCTCAAATTCACCATTTCCCTTGTTGATAAATAATATAATACTTTCATCTCCCTGGGCAAAGAGTGCATATATATCGGTTAGTCCGTCGTTATTATAATCTTTGAGCCATGCTTTAATTGCCCCGGGTACCTCTCTCAAGACATGCTTTTTAAATTGCATATTACCAGTACCTTCAAACCAGGAAAGTCCGCCTTTAAGGTTCCCATATTCACAAACGAGAAAATCTTCATTACCATCTTTATTCAGGTTGCAGCTGGTTATTTGTACAGGGCGCCTAAGGCTACTGAATATTGGAACTGAATCGTACACCATTTTGCCGGAACCATCAAGCCATAATCTGTTTGCTGTTCCATGTTTTCCATTATTGGGTACCATTACAACCATATCACTTGTTATGGCTGTATTTTTTCCGGCAGTTAAATCAACAATAGAAGCTCCGGCATGTATTGAATCAAGCTGCTCAAGATTGCTATTAAATCTGTAGATGCTTTTGCGGCTTACTTCATACAACATCAATGTATGTGCCATCATAACCGTATCAATCTTTATATAGCTCACCGTTGGGGAGGGCACGCTGAACAGAGGACTAACAGGCTTAAAAAGTTTCAGTCCGCTACTGATCTCCTGGTCATCTTTCCGGCTGGGAAGACTATCCGGTGCAAGGGCTGTATAATAGTCAATGATATGTAACCATTGATCAGGATTCAAGGTAGGACTTGACGGATAAAAACCAGAATCAAGATTTGGGTCTCGCCGATAAGAAGGGTACTCTTCAAAACCATTATTAAATATTCCCAGCATTGGTCCCATCCGGGGTAATACACCTCTTTCCCAACTTCGCGCATCAAGGAGGCTCGGATCTGGCAGAAGGTGACAAGACTGGCAATATATAGTTGCAAGTTCTTTCCCGGCCTTAATACTTTCATCTTGCACATCCTGATGCGTGCTGTTTTTTTGATACCCCTTACAGGATAGGATAACGGCTGCTGCAAATACAGAAACCATGAGCACCGCCAACCTTATATTAAAATATTTCACTTATACTTCTTCATTCGTTAATGAATAATCTACTGCTTCTTTGCTGAGTCTGCAATTACTTCACCATAAAAAGAAAGTGTATGCCATGCGCCGTTACTGGTATTGGTTCTTACCCCGATTGTTTTTCTTATTGCACCAGTCTGACCATTCCATTTAAATACACCATTTATTATGCCTTCTTTACCTACCCATACCGGTTCCTTTGAATAATCTGCAACCGTACATCCGCAGGCTGGCTGAACGGAAATAACAAACAATGGTTTATTGCCGGTATTTTTAAACCTGAAACTAATTTTTGCTGTATCAGTAGTTCTTATCGAGCCAATATTAATCAGTGTGTCCAGCCATGTTATTTCAGTATAGTTTGCAGTGTCCATTTGTGCCATCACTGTAGGTTCTATACCAAGTTTATTTTCGTATGGGTTTTTGCTTTCCCCACTATTATCGCTGCATCCAATGAACATGCAGGCCAGGGGTAAAAAACAAATTATCATACGAACCATTTGTGTTGAAAATTTAACCGTTATTGTACAATTGAGCAGCTCCTTAGTTCCGATTTTAGTAAAGTGCCGACTCTTGAACATTCTTATTACTAAAACTCCAACCTTTTGTTTCAAAAAATCATCAACTGCATTATAGTTCGATCTTTCTTACTTTACCATTGATATCTGTTATGGTTAAAGAGGCAACATTTGACCCTGCAGTACAAAATCTTGCCGACTGAGAAAGAAATGAATTCCCGTAATAACACTCCTGCTTTTGCTTTACACCATTTGTATATTGATAGGTAACACTAATATCTTCTGATTGTAAAGGAATAAACTGCACAGGCCTTTTCATCTGGAATACTTTCAAACGACCGCGGTTTTGTGAGGCTGCCAGTAAACAATTGCCATTTTTACTTCTGAGCTTTATCAATGATTTGCCATTTCCCGGGATATACAAACCACTCTGCAGAATAGTCATTGGTTGAAATTTTCCTTTTCCGTCGCCTTTCAATACAAGCCCATTCAGGGCATCGTACCTGCCGGTAAAAACTTCTGTGCCATAATCATTTCCATTGATCGCTATATCAAGGTTGCCATCTCCATCGAAATCATCGGTGGTCATACCACATAGCATGGAAAACTGCGCCTGGACGGGTAGTGGCTCCAATGTAAATTTTCCATTCCCTTCATTTCGGATATAACAGGACTTTAAATTATTTGCATGATAAATAACGGCGCCTTTGAGCTGTTCTTTAGTCAATAGAGAATCCATTGTAGAATTAGCATAGGCCCGGTAGCTTTGGAATTTTGAACGCATACTTATCATCTGCTTGATGAGGTCATCTCTCCCAAAAGCGGGAAATTCCTTTCGGCTCTTATCCATCATACTTACAGGAAGATAAAGGGAGGGTATAGCATCGTAGCTTCCGTTATTGTCGAAGTCCTTTGCATAAATTGAAACGGGATATTGGTCGCTTGCTTTATAAAATGTGTTTTCCCCGGCGTTACCAACAGCATAATCTATATCACCGTCATTATCGAAATCCCCGGGAGCAATGGTGTTCCACCAGCCAACCTGGTTATTAATCCCTGTATTAGGAGAAATATTTTTGAATATGCCTTTATCGTTTTTCAAAAAAGTTACCGGCATCCATTCTCCTGCTAAAACAAGATCGGGCCAGCCATCATTATCAAAATCCGAAAACAATGCATCGCAAACGAGGCCGATATTAGTCAGTTCTTTTGCTACTGTTTCCGTTACATCAGTAAACTTCACCTGGCCATTTTTTGTGTCGTTCCGGTAAATGTAACTTGACACTGGTTTAGGATAATTCCATGGATCCACCCGGCCTGATACAAAAATATCCAGGTCACCGTCTTTATCGTAATCAATTGCTCTTACACAAAATTTGCTGGTGTAATTCTGGGGAAGGGCAAGCGAATCTAGTTTGTATCCTGCCTTTCCATTGTTCAGGTAAAATCTGTCCTGGTATGGTGGTGTGTTATGACTGATGGCATAACCGCCGCTGGCAATGTAAAGATCCAGGTCATCGTCACCATCCGCATCAAAAAGGAGCAGGCCGAGGTCCTGAGACTTTTTCCTTGCTCCTGTATCCGTAGTAAGATTTTTTTGTAAAAAGCGACCATTGTTCTGCTGCAGGAATATTTGTGCACTATTCCCCTCAGCTCCCCCGCAAATAAAATCATCAAGACCATTATTGTCCATATCACCGGCGGCCAGTGCCGGACCGAATTCAGAAAACTTATGGGGCAGTAACTTCTGAACATTGAAATCTACATAATCCTTTTGCAGATGTACAAAATCAATATTAAGTGAGTCGGTGATATCTTTAAAATAACTCTTACTTGCAATAATTTCAGTTGCGTTGGAAAAGGGCGTTAATGCGTTTGAGATGTTTACAGTAAGTGTGGTATCAGCCCTTACGTTTTGCAGTACCTGCATTTTGCCGTTAGGCCATTTAATGACCAAAGAATCGACTTTTGATATTTTCCCCAGCCCAAAATTTACCCGGCTGTCTACAGAAGAAAGATAGCCACGGTAGGGTGTGTTTTCCCAGGATTGGATTTTACTTTTATCGTAATAAATATAAGCAAAAGCCCCGAGGCCATTTTTATTTAATGCATCGCCACTAAATTGAACTTTTAAAAAATGACTGCTGTCTGGATACATTTGCCTTGCATTGTTCCTGTATAAGCTGGCTTCACTGTTAATGTTATTTATAACTACATCCAGGTCTCCGTCGTTATCCAGGTCTGCATATACAGCTCCGTTGGAAAAGCTGGGTTTGTCTATCCCCCACTTTTCCGTAACATCCGAAAATGTCAGGTCTGCATTATTCTTGTAAGCATAATTAGCAATCTTTACTTCGGGAATCTGGCCTAATATCAATTCCTTTGATGCGAGGTTTGTGGCCTGGTTCCTGTACGATATAAAATCATGATCCGTTAGATCCTTTGGGTATCCGTTTGTAACAATTATATCCCTGTTTCCATCATTATCAAAATCCGAAACTACTGGAGTCCAGCTCCAATCCGTTTCGGCTATTCCTGCATAAAATCCTATCTCACTGAAAACAGGAACACCTATTGTATCATTTGCACCAACCCTTGGGCCCTGATTTAATTGTAAGGTGTTGCGTACATACTGATAATTATAGCCGAACCTGTCGCTATTCTGGTATTTTTGATAGCTGTTGGCATTTAACATCATTTTTTTCCTGAAGTTGTCTTCAGGGTCCATATCCAGCGAGAGGACATCTGAAAGACCATCGTTATTGATGTCAACAATATCATTTCCCATCGCATTGGCTGATGTGTGCTTAAAATAAACGGATAACTGTTCCGAGAATGTTCCATCATGGTTGTTGATCCACAACAGGTCGTTTGTAATGAAATCATTCGTTATATAAATGTCTTTCCAGCCATCATTATTAATATCTGCGATATTTACTGAATGCCCATATCCTTCTGTTTGTATACCAGCCGGCTTTGATACATCCGTAAAAAAAGCATGTTTAAGTGATTCGTTCCAGTCGTTTCTATAAAGACGCCCTGTGCTGGGATTTTGGCCTTCCCTTAAGACCGGATGAAAATTGTCGGGAAATACATTTGTATTTACCTCGTTAGTCAGCACATAAACGTCAAGGTCTCCATCATTGTCATAGTCAAAAAAAGCAGATTGTGTAGTGTGGCCGGAGTCTGCAAGTCCATATTCCCCTGCCATTTCTGTAAAATGAGGTACGTTTTTCTTATCTGCCCCCTGGTTAATATATAATAAATTTTTACGATCCTCTCCTCTGCGTTTTAATGTAGCAGAAATATATAAATCCTGGAGGCCATCATTATTAATATCCACAACTGCCACACCCCTGCACCATTTGCCATTACCACCCACGTTAGCTTCCTCTGTTATATCTTCAAATTTCAGGTCTCCTTTATTAAGATACAGTTTACCTGAAACCACGTTTCCTGTAAAATAAAGATCCTGCAGTCCGTCATTATTAAAATCGCCCACACCTACTCCGCCTCCATTGTAGATATTGATAATATCAAGTGGGTTTATGGAATCATTCTCCACGATATTATTGGAAAAATGTATGCCTGATTTTGATGGTGCAATTTCTGTAAATAAACGGGAATCATTTTTACAGCCTGTAAATAAGCCGAGAAAAAAAAGGGAGAAGACAAATAACTGACGTTTCATGCAAAAGTTTTATGCAAAATAATTTAGCGCGATGCAAAATTATTTAAATTTTTTTATGCGGTTTTCTATTTCTTCTTGTACGTCATTTGGCGCAACCAAATGAATGCATTTGCCTTTGGCAAATGACTCAAAAAATGCAGCCTTTGTGTTTTGCAGGAATCAGGTGCAGAAAAACTAAATAGTAATAAAGGTCTCCAGCTTTTGGGTGTAGCTAAAAATACAAAAGAGGTAGAGATTTAACTCCACCTCTTTTGTAAATCTAATAAATGCTTTTAAAGATTAATAGCCAGGATTTTGTTTTAATCTCACTGTTCCGTCCTGGTTCATGTTATCAATTGTTCCCTGTGGAATAGGATAAATTTCGTTTTTACCCGCTGTGAAAACAGCACTTCCCCTGTAAGGTCTCAACAGTTTTTCCCTGCTGTTATAAGCATTCAGGGTTGTTGCTGCAATACCCCATCTAACCAGGTCGAAGAAACGGTGTCCTTCCATACCCAACTCAAGTCTTTCTTCATGACGGATTGCTTTTAAAGCAAATGTTTTATCCGCAAAAGAAGCATATTGATTGATTAAATAGTTGTCCGCTGGGGTTGTTTGAGTAGCGTATGTTGCAGTTGCTGCATTATAGTCGCTATTCTTATATACCCAGCCAGATTTATTGGCAGCCCTTGCACGAACCAGGTTTGTATATTTCAAAGCTTCTGTTAAATTACCGGCATCAGCCTGGCATTCTGCATACCAGAGATACAATTGTGCTACACGGATAATATTTACATTATTAGCAACCAATTGTGAAGGTCCCCAATAAGCACTTCCCTGATCTGTAAATGCATCTTTCTGAGATTTTGCATAAACATTCTTCTTAGGGCTGAAGTGGCCATCAGCAATGACGTTCCTGATCCAATCATCACCAGGGTGTGGGCCCCAGTCCAGATAAGGAATACCTTTTCTTCCCATGTTCCAGTCAATACGAGGATCCAGGGTTCCTGTATATGCACCTGCAGGGTCGCTTACACTTGAGCCATTAAACCAGGTATCAAGCAGAGGAAGGCCGGCAGCGTCTGTTTTAAATGCATTGGCAAAATCCTGTGAAGGATTATAGAAACCGCAGCATCCGCCAGGTCCGCCATTATAGGGGAAGTTCAGGATATCACCGTAGTTACCATTTGGATCTCCGCCCCAGTCTACAGATGAACCGTCTTTTACAGATGTTTGGGCTGCAAAAACTGATTCCTGGCTGTTTTTCTGAGCAGGGTTAAAATTGGAGAAATAATTTGTGTTTAAAGCATATTTCTCTCCTTTAGCTGTTTTGCCATTATCAATAAGGTCTTTCAAAATTGAACTGGCAGCAGAATATTTTTTCTGATGCATCAGCGCTTTTGCAAGCATGGCTTTTGCTGCAGATTTATTTGCCCTTCCTGCATCACTCCAGGTTTCTGGAAGCGTATTGATGGCAAATTGCAGATCGGCTTCAATTTTAGGCCATACATCTGTGGTATTGGAAACAGCTGTATTGCTTGGGTTTACAGTTGTATCGGCATAAATAATGTTGCCGTATACCAACTTTAACTCAAGGTGAAAATACGCCCTTAGAAAACGCGCCTGTCCCATGATTTGCGACCTTTTGGTAGCATCAATTTCAGCATTAAGTGCCAGGGTATTTAATACCTCGTTACACCTTTGTGCACCTGCATAGCAAACGCTCCATTTCTGAGGAATGGCACCATTGGTAGGAGAAACAGTCCAGGTTTCAAATCCAATAACATCACCAACGTCACTTGGATCTGATCCTTTGTAAGCATCATCACCGGTTACATTATATGTCCAGTTGGAAGCTCCGGAAGCAAAGCCGTCACCGGATGCACCTTCGCCGTCAACCAGGGAGTAGGCCCCGATCAACAGGCCCTGAATACCGGCTTCACCAGACATGGTAGCCGGGTTCAATGTACCCTGTGGGGGTTTATTTAAAAAATCTTTGTTACAGGCCACAATGGTAGCTATTACAACCAGGCATGTGGCAATCAGTATTTTATAATTTATTATTTTCATATAGTGTCAAATATTAACAATTAGAAATTAAGGTTTACTCCAAACAGGAAAGATGCAGTATGCGGATAGTTACCCTGATCAATTCCAAAACCAACTGTGTTGTTGATATCACTGCTCTGCAATTCAGGATCAGTGCCTTTATACCCTGTAATAGTAAACAGGTTGGCGGCTTGAATGTAAATCCTTAAACGATCGAGGCCTATTTTTTGAATCATGGTAGCAGGAAAGGTATAACCAATCTGCATTTGCTTGTTTCTCAAATAAGAACCTTTGCTGATAAAATAACTGTTAGCTACCTGATCTGTACTGAAACCACCGGCTAATTGCAGGATGGGCACTGTACCATTAGGGTTAGTCGGAGTCCATGAGTTAGTGGCTGCTTCCCTGCTTAAACCACCTTTGAAAAAGTCTGGGAAGTCAGTGAAATATTTAGTTTGATTAAATATATCGTTCCCTTGTGATCCAAAGAAGAAAGTTGAGAAATCAAGTGATTTCCAGCTAAAGGATATATTCAAACCATATGTGAAATCAGGATTTGGATCACCAATGAAAGTCCTGTCATCTGCATCGATCTTGCCATCACCATTTACATCCTGATATTTAAATGTACCTGGTTTTGCATCAGTTTGTGTTGGTGACTTAGCTACATCGTCCGCGCTCTGGAATTTTCCAATTACCTGGTATCCAAAGAACGCTCCCACAGGGTGACCTTCCGCATTACGGGTTGGTGTAACGTTCCTGATTTGAGGGCCATCAAAATATCCTGCACCAGGAATATCAACGATCTTATTATTGTAAGTTGTAAGGTTACCGGAGATATCAAAGCGGAAATCTTTTCCAACCACGCCATGGTATGCACCGCTAAATTCAAAACCGGTGTTCTCCATGTTTCCGATGTTAACCTTAGGAAGGTCAGCATCTCCGGTGAAGATACGATCCCACTGGATTCCGGAAGCGGTGAACAATAATCCACTCACTTTCTTTTTGAACCATTCAATGCTGAAATCGAATTTGTTGTTAAACATGGTAGCGTCTAAACCAAAATTCGTGATAATATCTTCTTCCCATGTTGTAGACGGGTTGCCGATATTGCTCGCATAGAAACCAGCGTAAGGCGCTGTACTTGATCCGGAAATATCATAAAAGGATTTACCAGCCCTTGTTGCATAAAGGTTATAAGGATTGGTTGCACCAACGTTACCGTATGATCCTAACACGCCCCAGCTGCCGCGCAATTTCAGATCATTGATGAAAGTCACATCCTGCATGAAGCCTTCCTGAGAAATCCTCCAGGCTGCAGAAACAGAAGGGAACCAACCATATCTAACGTCCTCAGCAAATACGGAAGCACCGTCCCTGCGGATACTGGCGTTTAAAAGATATTTTCCATCATATCCGTACTCTACACGGGCAAACTGTGATAAAACAGCATTGCGGTAAGCACCACCTGCATTTGATTGGGTACCAGAACCTGAATTAAGGATCCAGTAATCCGGGATCTCAGAAAAATAATTACTCCTTGTACCAGAAGAATATCTTCCGTTGGAGTTAAGTGCTTCATAACCCAAAAGCCCTTTTACGCTATGCTTACCAAAGATGTTGGAATAAGCTACGGTATTTGTCCAGGTCCATTGTGTATTGATGCCGGCGCCTTCAGAAAATGAATTTACGCCTGTATTACCTTCTGCATTTTCATACCCAACATAATTGAAATTATAATAGTAATTATTATCAATTGTACCACCAAAGCTGGTGCGGAAAGTAAAATGTTTCAGGAAATCCACTTCTGCAAACACGTTACCGATGATATCCGTGTTAACACCTTTGTTGTCTTTTGTCCTGTAAATGTCTGCATAAGGATTCCGTGCATTACCAAATTCCTGTGATTTTGTACCGGCAAAATTGCCCACAATATCATAAACTGGAATGGCCGAACTTTCACGGAAAGCAGTAGTGAAAGGACTTCCTTCACTCTGGTTACCAAAAGTCGGGTTTTGTTTGAAGAAGAAATAGGCATTTTCACCAATCCGGATATTATTCCTCACATTGAAAACCGTATTAATCCTGGCAGAATATCTTTTTAGATATTGAAAATCGGCAATACCCTGCTGGTTTATATATCCCAGCGCAAATAAAAAGGAACTTTTATCCCCGCCACCGCTTACAGATACGTTATGGTTTTGCATCGGGGCTGTTCTGGTAATTTCATCATACCAGTTAGTACCTGTTTTATTGGTCTTGGTAATCTGATAGCTGTCCTTATTATATAGAGCTGGATTTACAGCAGGGTCTCCTTCAAATTTACCTGTAGGGGTAATATAATCAGGAAGTACTGGGTTAGCTCCATTTCCAAACTGACCTGAACTGGGATTAGCTATACCCGAGTTACGTTGCTGCAACCAAATGGCATCAGCTTCCTGTTGAGGGTTGGCCATTTCATATCCTTTACCCGGTGTTGTCCAGCCATAGTAGCCATCATAGGTTACTTTAGCTTTACCGGATTTGCCTTTTCTTGTAGTTACAATGATAACACCATTAGATCCACGAACACCATAAATGGCCGCAGAGGCGTCTTTCAATACCTGAATAGATTCAATTTCAGCAGAATTTATATCATGCAGACCAGCCTGCACACCATCAATCATCACCAGGGGGGCATTATTACCAAAAGCGGTAATACCACGAATGCGAATATCACTTGCAGCACCTGGCTGACCTGAAGAAATAACTGTAACACCGGCAGCACGTCCCTGAAGGGCTTCTTCACCCGTTCCGACTGGCATTTGTTTCAGTTCTTTAACGTTTACTACTGCAACAGCACCAGTAATTTCTTTCCTTTTTTGAGCGGTGTAACCTGTTACAACTACCTCACTCAATTCAGAAACCTTTTCTTTCATAGCTACTGCAACGGTTTTCGAATTGCTGATATTAACTTCAGCTTCTTCATAACCACCGAAAGTAATTACGAGTAAATTCTTTCCCGCAGGAACATTGATGGAAAATTCGCCAGAGGCCGACGTAGCAGTTGATACTGTCGTACCTTTTACCGTTACACTCGCGTAAGGTAAAGGCTTACTGTCTTTTGCACTGGTTACAGTACCGGTTACTACTGTCTGTGCAAAGACAGAGCCCGATAGAAACAGTAGCAGGAAAATCGAAAGGATAAGCTTTGGTGTTGCCCCACCATTGCCTTTCAGGAGTTTTTGTTTCATACGACTACACAGTTAGAGTTGGTTAATAATAAAAAGGGTGCTAAAACGATTTTTATTTAGTTGTTAAATGTAAGTGAATATTTTAAATGTTTAAAACTTTTTTAAAAAAATGTAAAAATTCTATCATTCCCGTTTGAAATAACCCCATTTCATTGCTAATGTGTAAAAAAAACACTAAGGTTAACAAAAGGTTAATAAGTTCTTAATTAGGGCCAGACAAAATAGATTTTACAATCGCTGCATTAATAAAAAGATTATTTTAAATTTCTTTTACCTAAATTTTCAATTATGATCTCCCGTAGAAAAATGATTAAATCCCTGGCGGGCTATACCGCAGGCTCCTTATTGATGAACAGCGCCTTTGCCATGGCTAAAAAATCACCACATGCTATTGGCCTTCAATTATATACGCTGAGAAACGAAATGGGGAAGGATCCCGCCGGAACCCTTAAAAAGGTATCTGAACTGGGCTATACTGAGGTTGAAAGCTTTGGTTATAACGGTAAATTCTTTGGAATGGATGCGAAGACTTACCGGGATACACTGAAAGGATTTGGCCTGACGGCCCCCAGCGGTCATTATATGTATGGCAACTTCGGGACCAAACAAATTCCGGGCACCATTTTAACCGGCTGGGATAAGGCAGTTGAAGATGCAGCTGCACTGGGCCAGAAATATATGGTACTTGCTTATCTGATGCCCGATGAAAGAAAATCCCTGGACGATTATAAAAAAATTGCAGCAGACCTGAACAAAGCAGGAGAATCCTGTAAAAAAGCAGGAATCCAGCTTTGCTATCATAATCACGATTTCGAATTCCAGGCAATTGATGGAACCCTGCCTTTTGATATCCTGATGTCCCAAACCGACAGCTCCCTTGTAAAAACAGAGCTTGATCTGTATTGGGCGGTAAAAGCAAAGCATCAGCCGATCGACCTGTTTAAAAAATATCCCAAACGTATTGTACTCTGGCATGTGAAAGATATGGATAACACTGAGAAAAAGTCTTTTACGGAAGTTGGCAGCGGCACAATCGACTTTTCATCCATTTTCAAAGCCCATAAAGAATCAGGAATGCAACACTTCTTTGTTGAACAGGACCAATGCCCCGGTTCCCCGTTCATAAGCATCGAAAAAAGTATCAGTTATATTAAAGGAAACCTGATTAAACTGGTTTGATCAAATAAATAAATTGCAGGTGAGGTATTTTAATCTTTCGCTGGCCATTGTTTTCACGCTTTTTGCCGCATTGCAATATAATGATCCGGACCCCTATATCTGGATACCGATATATGGCTATGCAGCCATATTATGCTTCCAGGCTTTTAGAGGAAAGTTTTTTAAAAATGCCTGCCTCGCTGGTTTGCTCATATGCGCCGCATATGCGGTCTATCTTTTTATTGATAAGGACGGGGTCCTTTCCTGGGCCCGGGATCACGAAGCAGAAAGCCTCGTACAAACGATGAAAGCCACCAAACCCTGGATCGAAGAATCGAGAGAGTTTGGTGGCTTACTAATCGTTATTGTGGCCCTTGGGTTAAATTACATGAAAGCAGTTAAAAAGTAAATGTCTTTATATTTTTACCTTTTCCAACCTCTGGCCTAAGTACTTTCTTTTTTAATGCATAAGGCCGATGTTCTTTATGATGCATCATCTCAGTTTTCTATTTAAGAACCATTAGTTTACTTAACGTGCAATGAACTTCATTGAAGATACAGCCATTGTTTTTGTTTCCGTTGGATCTGCCTTTCGTATCAATACATACAACTTACGGGGATGATCACCCGTATTCTTCAGGGCAACTTTAACAGTATTAAATCCTGGCTTTCCACCTGCCGGAATGCTGACTTCTCCCAATTTGGTAGCACCCGGCCTGTCTGCATACCACTCTACCACATATCCTTTCTGCAAAGGCTCCTGCATTCCATAAGTGAGTTCAACTCCGGTGACAAATTGTAAATTAATATTATCAAACATCAGCCATCCGCTTTCACCATTTACAATAGCATATTTAGTGTTGTTAAAATCACCAACAGTAATCCTTTCTGTGCTATCATTTTCATGTACCCCCAGAACAGGGTTTCTCAGGTTCAGTGTTGCAAAACCGGTAAGTGGCTTAGCCCCACTGGCTCCCTTATCGGTATAGCTTGCCGAAATTTGCATCATCTTATTATCAGCTGCATTTTTTTCCGTTGCAATGATCGAGCCGGTAGATGGTAATGAAGATGCGGGCTTCCCCTTACCCAATGATAAAATCCAATCAACAATTTTTCCGGCCTCTTCCTGTTTAAGGTCGGGATGTGCGGCCATGGCCGTTTCTCCCCAAACACCTCCGCCACCTTTGATGATCTTACTGATTAAATACGTTTTGGCGGCAGGATCCTTATCATATTTGGCAGCGACCAATTCAAAAGCCGGGCCTATTGACTTTTCCGTTTCCTTATGACAGGTTTTACAATCCAGGCTCGCAACCAGGTTTTTACCTTCTGTCAATGCACTAACACCCTGGTGCCCCAGCACCTGTGCCTTGTCTGTACCGCTTACATAATCCACTTTTACATAAACACCGGCAGGATCTATGCCTCCCTTTTCCGTACTTCCATCTTCCTTATCGGATATGCTTACCCGGTAGTTAACAGGCTTGCCGGGAAAATAAAAACTAGCCTGTGGTTCTATCGTAATTTTTAGTTCCGGCGTTTCATTCCCCGCATAAACTGGTATTGAAGCACTCTTTGTGATGGCTCCTTTATCATCTTTCACTTCTACATAAATGTCATTCTCCCCGGCTGTTGAAAAAGTAAATTCTGCTTCGGGGGTTTTGGTTTCCTTAACCTGGTTATTCCCAAAATGCCAGACATAGGTAAGCGGGTCCTTATCCGGATCTATGGTTCCTGCAGCAGATGCTTTAATGGTGAACGGCAATGGGCCGGTTGTTTTATTAACCGTAATGTGTGCCTTAGGTGCACGGTTGCCGCCATTATACTCAACTCTTGAAAGACCCGCATCTGCGTTTTTCGTAAACCAACCCGTACCATATTCAAGGATATACAAACGCCCGTCTGGTCCCATTTCTATATCGATGGCAGAATTGAGTTGGGTATTCGGAATAAAGGATTCCATTTTTTCATAGTTCCCGTCTTTATCCATTGTCACAATTTTAATCCATCCCCGAATCCAGTCGTAAAAAAACAGTTTACCATCAAAATATGCAGGAAAACGGGTTTCAGCCGGATAAAATTCCGAGTAATAAATCGGGCCGGCCATGGCATTACGTCCGCCTGTTCCTACCTCTGGAAATTCTGAGGATGCAGCATATGGATAATAAATAAACGTCGGGCTTACCGGGGGAAGTTCTTTGATTCCGGTATTATTTCTGGAATTATTTATGGGCTTTGTCGGATCAAACAAAGAACCGCTTTGTCCATTGGAATAATCATATTCATGGTAAGGATAATTATTACCAACAAATAACGGCCATCCAAAAAATCCAGCTTTCCTGGCCTGGTTCAACTCATCATACCCCCTCGGGCCCCTGGTATCCAGGCTGTCGTTTCCGGCATCCGGTCCTACTTCACCCCAATATAAAAAACCGTTTTTACGATCCACTGAAATTCTATATGGATTTCGGTTACCCATAACATATATCTCCGGCCTGGCCCCTTCTGTGCCCTTTTTAAAAAGATTGCCATCCGGAATGATATAGCTTCCATCAGCCTGAACTTTTATCCGCAAAATTTTACCCCTCAGATCATTTGCGTTTCCTGCACTTCTGCGAGCATCGAATTGTTCAAATCCGGGGCGCTGATCCAAAGGCGCAAAACCATGATTGGCAAAAGTACCCGCCTGGTCAAATGGAGTTGAATTATCCCCGGTGGAAAGGTAAAGAAGGCCATCTGGCCCAAATGTAATGGAGCCCCCGGTATGGCAACAGATTTCTCTTTGGGAAAAAACATCCAGCACTTTCTTTTCAGATGCAAGATCAAGTTTTCCATCTTTGAATACAAACCTGGATAAACGATTTACAGAAGCATCTATTGGCGAATAATACAGGTAAACAAAATTGTTTTTGGCATAATCCGGATCCGCAGCAAGCCCCATTAAGCCTTCTTCAGCATTTACATTTGGATCTTTTGCCTTAAAGTATACATTAAGCTTGCCCGCATCGCTGAGTTTGTGCGTTTTGTTATCATAAAACAATATTTCTCCCTTCCGCTGGACTACAATAATATCCAGGTTGGGCAAAATGGCCATTTCCGTTGGTTCATCAAAACCGGTTGCCAGCATATTTTTAGTAAACCGGTCTTCTTCGGGTACGCGTTGACTATAGGCCTTCCCATAATCTAATTCCTTATTCTTTCCAATCGCATACTGAATGCCGCCAAGAATATGTTTGAGATAAGCCGGGTCACTATAAGATTCTTCCGTATGCCCGAATTCGGTATAATAAGCACGGCCACCATCAAACGCATGATACCAGGCCATGGGGTGGTTATTTTCATTTTCCCCTCCTTCGTATGATTTTTCATCAATGCGGATCAACACTTTTACATTACTGTCTGAGGGAACTTTTTTGAAATTATACCATTCATCGGTGCGCTCCCAGACATCGGGTAAATGCGCCGTACTCGGATGGGTTTTATCAACCACATTTAATTTTGCCGGCTGAATTTTGGGGTGGCTTTTGAAATACGCTCCAACCAGTTTGCCATACCATGGCCAACCATATTCACAATCCGCGGCTGCATGAATGCCCATATATCCGCCACCGGCCTGGATATATCGCTCAAAATCTGCCTGCTGGTATGCATCCAGCAAATTGCCTGTGGAATTCAGGAAAATAACAGCACTGTATAGCCGAAGAGAGTCTTCATTAAATATGGCTGCATTTTCAGTTGTATCTACAGAAAACCCGTTTTCCTTTCCCAATTTCTGGATGGCGGCTATTCCATTAGGGATTGAACTGTGCCTGAAGCCGGCTGTTTTGGAAAAAACAAGTACTCGTGGGTTTCCTTTTTTCTTTCCGGAACAGCCTGCCAGAATTACAACAGCAATGAATAAAGCCAGTAATGATTGAATAAATTTCATATGATTAAAGTTGAACGTAAACTATAATTTTTTGATCATGATATTCCGGTAAGAAGCTCCGCCACCATGATCCTGCAATGCGATTTTTCCCGTTGAAGTTTTGGCAAAATTTTTCAATGTGCCGAACTTACTGCCGGCAACAAGATTATCCCAGCCGGCATTCCATAAAGTAGTACTAACGGCATTTTTACCATTTACTATAAAATCCAGTTTTCCTTTTTCCAGTTTGATGACCGATGTGTTCCATTCCCCTGTAGGTTTAATAAATTCAACCGGGCATCCAATCAGGTCATATAAAGAAGCGGCCATTTGCTTAGCATCAAGCTTTTCCGGATAGCCTGTATTATCAATTACCTGAAACTCCGGACCTGTATGCCAGGTGGCCTGATGTGCATCCGATTCCTGTACAAGAAAGATCACACCACTATTGGATCCTTTTGCCACTTTCCAGTCAAACTTCAGCTCAAAGTCGCCAAAAGTTTCGTCTGTTACTAAATCGCCTCGACCTTCTTTTTTGTTTGCATCAAGAGAGATAACGCCTTCAACTGAGGTCCATGCAGAATTGGTACCCGGTTGTTTAAAAAGATGCCATCCGGTTAATGCATTTTCACCAGACAATGTAATCCAACCTTTTTTATCCTGTGCTTCAGGTGATTGTGTCATAACCGCAAAATAAATCAAAGAAAGAAAAAGCGCTTTCATAATTGTGCCATTTAATCTGGTGAAAGATGTTAAAATTAACGGTTCGCTTTTTAAGAATATCATGAAATTTTTACCGCAATGGAACAAAGACATAAAAAACGAAAAAAGGATCAGGAAATAATCCCGATCCCTTTGTTATGCTGCTTAAACCAGAAAATCAGAGTTTCCTGATTTTAATATTTCTGAACCACACCGGGTTGCCGTGATCCTGGAGTCCAATATGCCCCGATTTAAATGTTGCAAAATCAGGCATTGATTTGAACTTGCTTGCGGATACTAAGGCTTTCCAGTTGTCGTCCCAAAGCTGGGTAGAAACTATATTTACACCATTAAGGTATAGGTCCAGCTTTCCTTTATTCACTTTAATTTCTGCTTTATTCCACTCTCCAACAGGCTTAACCGGCTCAGAAGATGCGGCAATCAGGTCATAAAGGTTTCCCGCACGGTGTTTGACAATTTTTCCATCGCTATGGCCATCATTATCAAGTATCTGCATTTCCATTCCCGTATGCCAGCTATGTTCATACTTTGGCAGATCCTGTATGCCGAAAATGATACCGCTATTCCCCTTTGGTGAAATCTTCCACTCCAGGCTTAAATGGTAATTCTCATACGCTTCGTCTGTGATAATATCACCGCCACCGATCGTTTGCCAGTCCTTTTTCTCTGTAGGATCCAGCATGAGCATTCCCTCTGAAACTTTCCAGGCGGAACCATCGCTTTTGCCCTGGTAAATATGCCAGCCTTTTTTTGAAGAACCGTCAAACAATAATTGCCACCCCTCTTTTTTTTCTGCTTTTGTGAGGGAGTTTATGGCATCATTTACCTGAGTGTTATTTGAGGTAGCTGTATTCTTTGTATTCTTACATGAACAAACAATGACTAAAATCAACAGGAATACCCCGGCCTTTTTCATGTGTATTATTTAAGCGTAAGGATATATTTCACCATCGCTTCTGCATCTTCCAGGCTCAGGTTTGGATGGCCTGCCATGGGAATTTCACCCCAAACACCCTGTCCGCCTTTCAATACTTTTTCACCTAGCAACTTAATGTTCTTTTCATTGTTCTCATATTTTTTGGCCACATCTTTATACGCCGGCCCAATGAGTTTTGCATCATCTTTATGACAAGTACGGCAGTCCGACCCTTCAATCAGGGCTTTCCCGTCCTTGCCTGCCGCTGCAACAGGAGCTGCCGCAGGTGCAGCTGCTGCATCAACTGCTGGTGTAGTTGTAGTAGCAGGAGCAGCTGCTTCCCCACCAATTTGTGAGTTCTTATTGTCTTCATTGGTACTTACTGGTTTTGAATCTCCTTCAGTTGCACCGCCTCCGCAAGCATAAATACCTGCTGCAATAAATAATACTAATAATACTTTTTTCATAATGCTTCTTATTGATGGGTTTAATGTTTCGATTTGCAAAGTTCGTAATGTTTTATTCCAGTCCAAGTACTTTGCGATTAAATTTTTCATCGCTGCCTGTTCCGGCAAAGTCGTCAAAGGCTTTTTCAGTTACCCTGATGATATGGTCCCTGATGAAAACAGCTCCTTCTGCAGCTCCGTCTTCCGGGTGTTTAAGGGCACATTCCCATTCCATAACAGCCCATCCTGCGTAATCGTAGGCTGCAAGCTTGCTGAAAATCCCTTTAAAATCAACCTGGCCATCCCCCAGGGAACGGAACCTTCCAGCGCGATCTACCCAGCCCTGGTAACCTCCATAAACTCCCTGCTTGCCGGTTGGATTGAATTCAGCGTCTTTAACATGGAACATCCGGATCCTTTCGTGATAATGATCGATATAGGTCAGATAATCGAGGCATTGTAAAACAAAGTGGCTCGGATCATATAACAGGCAGGCACGGGGATGATTGTTCACTTTTTCCAGAAACATCTCATACGAAACACCATCATGTAAATCTTCACCGGGATGTATTTCATAACAGAGGTCAACCCCGTTTTCATCAAATACATTCAGGATCGGCATCCAGCGTTTTGCCAACTCCGTAAAGCCTGTTTCCACCAAGCCTGCCGGGCGTTGTGGCCAGGGATAAACGGTTTGCCACAGCAGGGCTCCGCTAAAAGTAGCATGGGCATTAAGTCCCAGGTTTTGAGACGCTTTGGCGGCGTATTTCAGCTGTTGCACGGCCCATTCGGTCCGGGCCTTACTGTTACCCCTAACCGATTCCGGGGCGAATCCATCAAATAACTCATTATATGCAGGGTGTACTGCCACCAGCTGGCCCTGCAGGTGGGTAGATAATTCCGTTATCTTCAACCCGCAATCTTCTACCGTTCCGCGAACCTCATCGGCATAGGTTTTACTTTCTGCAGCTTTCTGTAAATCTATGCAGCGGGGATCCCACGAAGGTATCTGGACGCCTTTAAATCCCAGGGCTTCGGACCATAAACAGATCGCTTTCAAATCATTGAATGGCGCCTTATCTCCCATAAACTGTGCAAGAAATATACCTGGGCCTTTAACTGTTTTCATGATTAATTATTTAGAACATCAAAGAAATAAAGGCCACGGAGAACCACAGAGAATTTTGAGGGCCGCAGAGGACTTTTCAAATGCTCTATGGTTCTCTTTTCTTTCTCTGTGGCCCTCTGTGGCCTTAAAACAAAATGGTTTTATTTCAATATACCACATGATCTGTCCACTTTTCGGATGAAGCAGCCGAGGCCACTACATTATCTATAAATGCCATGCCCCTTATACCTTCATCCACCTGCGGAAAATCGAGCATTTCTTTTGTTGGTGTTGTTCCGTCAATTCTTGCTGAAAGGGTAAGTGCGAAATTCCGGTAGATATTGCCAAATGCTTCCAGGTATCCTTCGGGGTGCCCGCCCGGAGTTCTGCAATTATGTGTAGCAAAAGTGGAAAGCCTGTCGCCATAATTGCCTCCGGCTCTAAGAATCTGTGTGGGCTGGTCGAGCCATTTCACCAAAAGCGTATTGGGTTCCTGCTGTGCCCACTCAATACCACCTTTTTCTCCATAGACCCTGATCTTTAAAGCATTTTCTTCACCGGCTGCAACCTGTGAAGCCATGAGTACTCCTGCAGCGCCGTTATCAAATTTCAATAAAACATTACCATCATCATCAAGTGCACGACCCTCTACCATAATATTTAAATCTGCACAGATCCTGTTGATCTTAGCCCCGGTTATATATTCAGCCAGGTGTGCTGCATGGGTCCCGATATCGCCCATACATCCGCTTTTACCTGATTTTTTAGGATCTGTTCTCCAGGCTGCCTGCGCATTGCCCTCCCTCTCTGTGAGTTTGCTTAGCCATCCCTGTGGGTACTCAACATAAACTTTACGAATCTTTCCCAAAACACCTGTTTGAACCATGTGTTTGGCCTGCTTAACCATGGGATATCCGGAGTAAGTGTGCGTAAGACAAAGGATCAGGCCGGTTTCTTCCACTTTCTTTTTTAATTGTTTCGCTTCGTCCAGGGTAAAGGCGATGGGCTTTTCAATCACTACATGGAAGCCATTGTCCAATGCCATCATAGCAGGAGCAAAATGCGCAAAGTTGGGCGTGACTATCGTTACAAAATCCATTCTTTTATCGGCAGGCAACTGGCTTTCTTTGGTGATCATCTCATCAAATGTGAGGTAGGTCCGGTCTTCCGGAAGAAAAAGTGAGCGGCCGGAGTCCCTGGCGATATCAGGGTTAATACTAAGTGCTCCGCAGGCCAGTTCTATAAGACCATCCATATTGGAGGCTAATCTATGAATGGCACCAATAAAGGCATCCTTGCCCCCGCCTACCATTCCCATCCTGAGTTTTCTGTTCATGGAGTTTATTTTGAAGAGTTGTTAAACTAAATCGATTTAAAAATATAAAAATTTAGATTTAAGAATTATTTTAGAGCGGTATCTAATTGATAAATATACGCGATTGACGCTAAGACTATCAAAGATACCCGACTCAATTTTTCAACAAGAACCAAAATCAACTTGCTATGTCATCTGGAACAATCAACCGTAATCAATTATTCTGGGCAAGCTGCCTTGCGCTGCTTGTCACTTCCCTGTCTTTTGGAATCAGGGCCGGTATTCTCAACAGGCTGGGTGTTGAGTTTCATCTTAATGCAGCTCAATTAGGCACAATTGCAGCCACCGCTTTCTGGGGTTTTCCACTGGCCGTTATCATTGGTGGCATGATCGTGGATAGCATTGGAATGAAAAGACTGTTGGTACTGGCATTTATTTTCCATCTGGCAGGTATCTTGCTGACCGTTTTCGCAAATGGATTCTGGAGCCTGTTTATTTCAACATTACTTATTGGTATCGCTAATGGTACCGTTGAAGCGGCCTGTAATCCGCTGGTGGCATCACTTTTCCCGGACAATAAAACAACCAAACTGAATCATTTTCATCTTTGGTTCCCTGGCGGTATTTTTATAGGAACCCTATTGGTTTTCCTGCTCGATAAGGTAGGCGTAAGCTGGCAGGTTCAGGTTGGTTTAATGCTCATCCCCACCCTGATCTATGGATATCTCTTTTCCAAACTTACCTTCCCGGTTACCGAAAGGGTTGCGGCAGGCATTTCCACCGGCGAAATGTACAAGTCTCTCCTGAATCCATTGTTTCTTTTTATGATACTCTGTATGTTTGGGACGGCTATTACCGAATTGTTCACCGGTCAGTGGATCGATGTACTGCTGAGGAATGTAACAGATAACGCCATTTTAATTCTGACGGTTACTACCGGCGTGATGGTTATTGGCAGGGGCCTGGCAGAACCTGTTGTACACAGGCTTTCCCCCCAGGGGGTTCTGCTAATTTCTGCTATTCTTTCTGCTGCAGGACTTTATTTGCTTGGGCATTCAAGCGGGAATATGATTTTCTTTGGCGCACTCGTTTTTGGCATGGGCGTTTGTTATTTCTGGCCAACAATGATAGGCTTTGTAGCGGAAAACTTACCTAAAACCGGGGCCGTTGGGCTGAACCTGATGGGTGGCGCAGGTATGTTTGCCGTTTCTGTTTATATGATGTTCATGGGTGGTTTCTACGACAGAAAATTAATCAGCAAATTACCCGAAGGCGCCAGCCTGAAAGAATATGCTGATGCAGCTCCGGGGACCGAAATGGCTAATGCCTTAACTGCTGCTAAAACTGCGGCGGGTCCGGAAATTATTAATGCAACACTGACTATTCCCATCATATTGACCATTGCTTTTGCCGGATTGTACATATATATGAGGGGCAGGAAGAAACCGGAATTACTCAAGGCCGTTAATGCCTGATCTTTGTTCAACCATATGACCGTTGATACTTCTAATATATCAACGGTCATTTTTTTGCTCCCTAATTTAGAACAATCCGTAAATTACAGATTAACTTATTGATTATGCCCAAACAAGAATCGCGTCGCCGTGCCATTAAAAACCTCATGATGGGCTCCGTTGCAGTTGGCGGTCTTTCCTCTTTCGGTACAATTTCAGATAATCACCATAAAAAAAATACTCCGTTGAAAGGAAACATCAATCACGCTGTTTGCAGGTGGTGTTATGGTTCAATCCCATTGGAAGATTTTTGTATTGGAGCAAAAGAGATTGGCATCAAAGCCATTGATCTGGTTGGTCCAAAAGACTGGCCCGTGCTCAAAAAATTTGACCTGCATTCCTCGATGTGCAACGGCGCAGAAATAAACCTGGTAGATGGCTGGAACGAAAAAAAATTTCACCAGCAACTGATAAGGAATTATACGGAAATGATTCCCCTTGTAGCGGCCTCAGGATATACCAACCTGATTTGCTTTTCGGGTAACCGAAGGGGTATGGACGACGAAACCGGCTTACAAAATTGCACGGAGGGCTTGAAACAAATCATGGCCCTGGCAGAAAAAAATAAAGTAATGGTCATCATGGAGTTGCTGAACAGCAAGGTGGACCATAAAGATTATCAGTGCGATAAATCAAACTGGGGGGTTGAACTGGTTAAAAGAGTAGGCTCGCCTAATTTTAAACTGTTGTATGATATCTACCATATGCAGATCGATGAAGGAGATGTTATCCGCACTATACGGGATAACCACCAATACTTCGCTCATTATCATACCGGCGGTGTTCCTGGCAGAAATGAAATAGACAATACGCAGGAACTGTATTATCCGGCTATCATGGAAGCGATCCTCAAAACCGGTTATACAGGATTTGTGGCCCAGGAGTTTATTCCAACCTGGGAGGATAAACTGGCAGCCTTAAAAAAGGGTGTGGAAATTTGTGATGTATAAAAAAATAACTGGATTATCGGATTAGTGAATTAAAATACACCTCCGATAAACTGCAGATCATAATTGAACCATTTCTTTAATTCGATAATTCGTTAATTGATTATTTATGCCAGAAACAAATGTCTTTGATGCCATCGTTGTAGGTTCGGGAATAAGCGGAGGATGGGCCGCAAAAGAGTTAACCGAAAAAGGATTGAAAGTGATCATGCTGGAGAGGGGCCGTGATATTAAACACGGTACCGGCTACACGAATACGAATAAAGATCCCTGGGAATTCCCTCATCGGGGCGGACGCACCCAGCAAATGATCAAGGATTACCCGGTCCTGAAAAGAGATTATCCGTTGAGCGAATTAAACCTTGATTTCTGGGTAAAAGACAGTGAATGCCCTTATACGGAAATAAAGCGTTTCGACTGGTTCCGTGGATATCATGTAGGCGGCAGGTCGCTTATGTGGGGCCGGCAGAGCTACCGCTGGTGTGAAGATGATTTTGAGGCAAATGCAAAAGATGGATTCGGTGTTGACTGGCCAATCCGATATAAAGAACTGGCGCCCTGGTATGAGCATGCCGAAAAATTTGCAGGAATAAGTGGTTCAAAAGAAGGGCTGAGCGTTTTACCTGATGGTTATTTTATGCCGCCAATGGATATGAACTGCGTTGAAAAGGATGTTTCAGCCCGGATCAAAGAACATTATAAAGGTAGCCGTCACATGATTATTGGCCGAACAGCCAATATAACCCAGCCTTTACCGGGCCGCACAAATTGCCAGTTCAGGAATAAATGTTCGCTTGGTTGCCCGTTTGGGGCTTATTTTAGTACACAATCTTCCTCTCTCCCGGCTGCTGTTAAAACAGGAAACCTTACCCTTCGCCCTTTTTCTATTGTTACAAAAGTGCTCTACGATAAGAATACAAAAAAAGCAACCGGCGTTGAAGTGCTTGATGCCGAAACAAATAAAACCTACGAATACAAAGCCAAAATCGTTTTCCTCAACGCTTCTACGCTCAATTCGACCTGGATTTTAATGAACTCTGCAACAGATATCTGGCCGGAAGGAATGGGTAGTACAAGCAATGCGCTTGGCAGGAACCTCATGGACCACCACCTGGGTATTGGTGCAGGCGGCATTGTGGAGGGTTATGAGGATCAATATTATTTTGGCCGGAGGGCTAATGGCATTTATATTCCACGTTATCGCAATATCAACGGCGATAAACGCGATTATGTCCGCGGCTTTGGTTACCAGGGTGCGGGAGGCAGGCAGGGATGGACAAGGAACGTAGCCGAGTTATCTATTGGGGCAGAATTAAAAGATGCATTAACTGAACCGGGAACATGGACAATGGGCATGGGTGGTTTTGGTGAAATTCTACCATATGCGGAAAACAGGGTTACCCTGGATAAAACCAAAAAAGATAAATGGGGGTTAAATGTACTGGCCATAGATTGTGAGCTGAAGGAAAATGAAATTAAAATGCGTAAAGACATTCTCAACGATGCCGTTGAAATGCTCGAAGCAGCCGGCGTTAAAAATGTAAAGGCCAGAGAGGGCGATGGAACTCCGGGAAGAGGTATTCATGAAATGGGAACCGCACGAATGGGTAAGGATCCTAAAACTTCCGTATTAAATAAATGGAACCAGGTATGGGATGCGCCAAATGTCTTTGTGACAGATGGCGCCTGTATGACATCCGCTTCCTGTGTTAACCCATCACTAACTTATATGGCTTTGACAGCAAGGGCTGCGGATTATGCGGTGAGTGAATTGAAAAAGGGGAACTTATAAGATTTATAATTTCTACCTTTCAAAATAGAAAAGTTGCTTGTATCATTTAACAAGCAACTTTTTTTTAATTCCAACTTTTAACAAACGAATATGAAATATTTTTTCGTCCTCATTTTGATTTGTTTCGGAATTGCTTCATGTAAACAATCCGATACCGTTAAAAAAACAAATTCCTCTAAAACAGAACTGGCCGATTTTCTGCACACCTATTATAATGAATCATCCAGGCTTTTTCCACTTATGGCAACCTTATTTGGAAATAATTCATATAACGACAAGCTTCCGGCAGATTTTACAGACAGTTACCGGGATACACTTAGAAATTTTTATCAAAAAAACCTGGCAGGCATTCAGGCATTTGACCGCGAAAAGTTGAATACAAACGACAAAATAAGCTTTGATATTTTTAAACGTGAAATGGAAATGAATTTGGAAGGGCTTACTTATTCTGATAACCTCACCCCCTCCAATCAGTTCAGCGCCCTTCCCCTCAGCTTTGGCCAGGCAGGCAGCGGGAGCAGCTTTCAACCATTCAAAACAGTTAAAGACTATGAGAACTGGCTGGGGCGAATTGATGGTTTTGCCACCTGGTCAGATAGCGCCATTCAATACTTTCGTAAAGGGATAGTCGCAAATTATGTCCTGCCGGCTTCGCTGGTAAAAAAAATGATTCCGCAAATGGAATCAATGGTTGTGTCAGACCCGAAAAAAAGTCTTTTTTATGGACCTATTACAAATCTGCCACCTTCTTTCAGTAAGGAGGATTCAGTCAGGCTGACAGCACTGTACGAAAAAGCCATCCTTGAAAAAATTGTTCCGTCATATAAAAAACTGGGGATCTTCCTTAAAGAAGAATACCTGCCAAAAGCTAGAACAGGTTCTGGTATCAATGGGGTACCAGGAGGCGATAAATATTATGCTTACCTGGTTCGTCAACAAACAACCACTAATAAAAAACCGGAAGAAATATATCAAATCGGTTTGTCTGAAGTTGCCCGTATAAGACATATAATGGATAGTGTTAAAATTGCTGTTGGTTTTAAGGGTGATCTTAAGGCTTTTTTTGTTTATCTGAATACCGATAAAAAATTCACCCCTTTTAAAACACCCCGCGATGTACTCGATGCCTTTGAAAAGATTCACCAAACAATGAAGCCACAACTCAGTCAGATGTTTAGTCATGTGCCGGCAATGCGTTTTGAAATAAGGCAAACTGAAGCATTCAGGGCCGCTTCCGCAAGTGCTGAATATAGTCCGGGTGCCGTAGATGGTAGCAGGCCCGGGATATTTTATGTTCCTATCCTGGATGCCACAAAATTTAATCTTACCTCCGGCATGGAAAGTCTTTTTTTACACGAAGCCATCCCGGGGCATCACTACCAGATTTCCCTGCAAATGGAAGACACCTCTCTGCCTGAATTCAGGCGCTTTGGTGGTAACAATGCTTATGTTGAGGGCTGGGCCTTATATACTGAATCATTGGGAAAAGACCTTGGGCTGTATAAGGACCCTTATCAATACATGGGGGCACTGGGTGATGAAATGCACCGTGCCATTCGTTTAGTGGTTGACGTAGGTTTACATACCAAAAACCTTAGCCGGGAAGAAGCCATTCAATACATGATGGACAATGAAGCTATCAGCGAACAGGGTGCTACGGCAGAAATTGAAAGATATATGGCTATTCCTGCACAGGCGTTGGGATATAAAATCGGGGCTTTAAAAATAAGGGAACTGCGTAGTAAGTATGAATCTCTTTTGGGCACAAAATTCTCACTTGCTAACTTCCACGACCAGGTTTTAAAATACGGCGCTATGCCCCTTGAAGTACTGGAGAAAATGATGGATGAATGGGCCGGGAGCCAACAAAATAAACCATAGGAAGAATGCTTTATTTTCAGTAAAAAGAAAGCGATGCCTCAAAATAATCAATTTGATGCTATAGTAATTGGCTCCGGAATAACCGGGGGCTGGGCCGCCAAGGAACTTTGTGAAAAAGGACTGAAAACAATTTTGCTTGAAAGAGGCCGGCCTGTTGAACATATCAAAGATTATACAACCGCAAACAAAGACCCCTGGGAATTTCCCCATGGCGGTTCGCTGACGCCCCAGGAAAAAGAAAAATATAAGATCCAGGTAAGGCATTACTCTATACACGAAGACAACAAACATTTCTATGTAAACGATCTGGAAAATCCTTATACAGAAACCAAACGGTACGATTGGGTAAGGGCAGATGTATTAGGGGGCCGATCACTTTTATGGGCCCGGATGAGTTTCAGGTGGAGCGATTTTGATTTTGAAGCCAACGCCCGCGATGGTCATGGTATTGACTGGCCTATACGTTACCGTGATCTTGCTCCATGGTATGATTATGTAGAAAAATTTGCTGGCATTAGCGGCCAGGCTGCCGGGATTAAAAATTTACCCGACAGTATTTTCCAGGCCCCCATGGAAATGAACTGCGTGGAAAAAATGCTGCAACAAAAAATTGAATCATCGTTCACAGACAGAAAAGTAATTATTGGCAGGGTAGCCAACCTCACACAAAAAATGCCGGGCAGGAGCGCCTGCCAATATCGCAACTTATGTCATCGCGGTTGCCCCTTTGGTGCTTATTTCAGCACATTATCTTCCACACTTCCCGCTGCCATGGAAACGGGAAACCTGACCATCAAAACAAATGCATTGGTTAACAAAATCATCTATGATGAAAAAAAACAACGCGCAACGGGCGTTGAAATAATTGATACTGAAACCGGCAAGACCTATGAATATTATGCAAAAGTGGTTTTTCTCAACGCATCAACCCTTGCATCAACTTTTATCTTACTAAATTCAACCAGCTCCAGGTTTCCAAATGGCATTGGAAACGACTCAGACCAGGTGGGCAGAAACCTGATGGATCATCATAAAAGTGGTAATGTAAATGCAAGTGTGGAAGGCTTTGAAGACCGCTATTATTTTGGCAGACGGCCAAACGGAATTTTTGTTCCACGCTTTGTAAATTATCCTGACCAGAAAAAAAATTATGTCCGTGGATTCAATTGCCAGGGCGGTGCCTGGAGAGGAAGAGGCAATGGCTCTATGGAAATTGGTACAGCATTGAAATCATCACTCACTGAACCTGGTGATTGGCGGGTTGGATTTACGGCATTTGGAGAATGTCTTCCTTATGCTGATAACCGCGTAACACTTGATAAAAATCTACATGATAAATGGGGCCGGCCAGGACTGGCGATCGATTGCCATTTTAGGGAAAACGAAAAAAACATGCGGGATGATGCTATTCAGCATATGAAGGAAATGTTTGAAGCTGCAGGGTTAAAAGATATTAAGGCAGAAGGGTCTATGTCTTTTCCCGGAAATGCCAATCACGAAATGGGTACGGCCAGAATGGGAAATGACCCAAAATCCTCAGTCGTTAACAAATGGAACCAGGTGCATTCAGTTAAAAACCTTTTTATAACAGATGGTTCCTGCATGGCATCCTCAGCCAGTGTAAATCCTTCTCTCACTTATATGGCTCTAACAGCCAGGGCGGTTGATTATGCGGTACATCAACTTAAAAAAGGAAATATTTAACTAGATAATGGAAATTAGGCACTGATACAGAGGATACATTGATTTGGGATTATAATTGTACTTGTGAAAAAGATACAATCTACAATACAGGCCCACAGAGAGCCACGGAGGAAATTGAGGACCACAGAATATATGCTGTACTGCTCCGTGGCTCTCCCTTTTTTTATCTATGGCCCTCTGTGGGCTAAAATTTTTCATGAATCAGAAATAGCCCTGATATCTTTTCTTATATCATTGATCCGGGTTAACAAAAAATTTAATTACACAACACGTTAATATCCATTATCCATAATCTAATATTAACTTCGCGCCATGTTAAAAAATACGCTGAAAAAAGCCGCCCGGGAAGCCGGACAATTAATGAAAGAGCGCTTCAATTCGGGCTTTCGCATTGATAATAAAGACGGGGTAAACGACCTGGTAACGGAAGTGGACCATGCATCAGAGAAACTGATCATGGAAATTATCCGTAATGAATTTCCGGATCATTTTATCCTTAGCGAAGAGGTGGGTGAGATCAAAATGGACTCTGCTTATAAATGGATCATTGACCCAATTGACGGCACAGTGAATTATGCCAACGGGATTCCCATTTGTTGCGTAAGCATTGGTATTGAACATGAAGGAAAAATGATCATGGGCGCGGTTTTCAATCCGTTTATGGATGAGTTTTTCTTCGCTGAAAAAGGCGCGGGCGCCTATCTGAACGAACAACGTATACGCGTAAGCGATAAAGATAACGTATCTCACTCCTGCCTGGTAACCGGTTTCCCATATACATATCTCGATTTACCAAACGGTCCGCTGGAGGTCTTTGGCAGGTTTATCCGAAAAGGCATTCCTGTGCGCAGGCTGGGTTCTGCAGCTATAGACCTTTGCTGGGTGGCGGCCGGTCGTTTTGATGGCTTTTATGAACACAAGCTGAATGCATGGGACAGTGCCGCAGGATTTTTACTGGTTGAAGAAGCAGGTGGCAGGGTAACTGATTTTGAAGGAAACTACTACTCTCCCTATCAGCCACATATTGTGGCAACCAATGGTAAAATTCATGAAGAATTATTAAAATGGATCAATAACAAGTAATTTTCATGTGCCCTTTTTGATTATGATAAAGTTTTTAATTATTTGAATATGTCAAGAACAGAAGTTTCTACATACGGCGAATTCGGACTGATACATCATCTGACTAAAAATATTGAAATTCAAAACGCCTCTACCATACTCGGTGTTGGCGATGACGCGGCAGTAATAGATCATTTTGGAAAACAAACAGTCATTACAACCGACCTCCTGCTCGAAGGGGTCCATTTCGACCTGAGCTATACGCCCATCAAACACCTTGGTTATAAAAGCGTGGTTGTTAACCTTAGTGATATCTATGCAATGAATGCAACCCCCACCCAGATCACCATGAGCATTGGCATCAGCAATAAATTAAGTGTGGAGGCTCTTGAAGAATTTTATGAAGGCGTATATGTAGCTTGTGAAAAATATGGCGTTGATCTTATTGGTGGCGATACCGCCTCATCACAAAAGGGCTTTGTCATTTCGGTTACAGCCCTGGGAGAAGTTGTTGCAGACAAAGTAGTAAAAAGAAGTACGGCAAAAAAAGGCGACCTGCTTTGCTGCAGTGGCGACCTGGGTGGCGCATATCTTGGCTTGCTTTTCCTGGAAAGGGAAAAGAAAATCTTTTTGGAAAGCCCCGGTGTGCAGCCTGATCTTGAAAATGAGGCCTATGTGATTGGCAGATTACTAAAACCAGAGGCCCGTAAAGAAATAATTGAATTTTTAGACAGCGAGAACATTGTTCCTACTTCAATGATGGATATTAGCGATGGACTAAGTTCTGAAATCCTGCATATTTGTGAACAGAGCGGAGTGGGTTGTACAGTATATGAAGAGAAAATTCCCATCCTGGAAGATACCCGCAATGCAGCTTTCAAATTTGAAATAGACCCAACGGCCTGTGCGCTTAGTGGGGGCGAAGATTATGAATTGCTGTTTACGATCAGGCAGGAGGACTACGAAAAGTTAAAACTTCACCCTAATATCAGTGTGATAGGACATATGACAGAGGCGGATCAGGGGGCAAAAATCATCACCAAGGGCGGAAATACTTATCCTATTTCTGCCCAGGGCTGGAATGCGTTCAGGAAATAAAGTTCTTCCATCCCCGTTTGTACATTAGGTCAATTGCGCCGGCTGAAATATGTGTAGAAATCGAATTCACCAATTATTCATTTATTTACTGATAATCCTGCTGCCGGTTATTATGTCCGGGTGTGCTGCTAAAATGCACGGATATACTCCGTTGAAAAAATATTCCCCTGAAAAACTGCAGGAAGATTATGACTATCTGCGCGATGTAATGGAGAAATTCCATCCTTCTTTGTATTGGTACACCCCTAAGGATAGTATGGATTTCTATTTTGATACTTACCGTTCGGCACTCACCGACTCCATGACAGAGCAACAATTTGGCTTCAGGATACTGGCCCCACTTACAACATATGTGCGTTGCGGACACACTTCTTTTTCTTTCTCTAAATCCTTCACCCGGTTTTTTAAAGGGGTTCAGCTGCCCTCTTTCCCGTTGTATATGAAAGTTTGGGGCGATACTATGATCGTTACGAATAACCTTAATCGAAAAGATTCTATTCTGAAAAGAGGTACACAAATCACTTCCGTCAATGGCATCGGCCCACAACAATTGGCTTCCACCATGTTTCGCTTTATGCCTACGGATGGCTATTCTGAAAATATTAATTATATCCGTCTTAGCGGCGCTTTTCCTTATTATCACAGAAACATTTTCGGGTTGAGCAAAAACTATACTGTGGGATATATCGACAGCCTTTCTACGGAGAAAAAGGTCCAGGTCCCTTTTTATAATCCGCAAGCAGATTCATCCGGTAAGCGCGCAAAAGGAGAAAAGCCTAAAACAAAACCTCCAAAAAGGGATAAGAAAGAACGGTTGGAGGATTTTCGTTCACTGGAAATTGATTCCGCTAAGAACACCGCTGTTATTGATTTGCTTTCTTTCGATAATGGCTATGGATTAAAAAAATTCTACCGCAAGTCATTTAAAAAAATAAGGAAGGACAGCATTCAAAACCTGGTAATTGATATTCGGAGCAATGGCGGAGGGAAGGTGGATAATTATACCCAACTGGCCAGGTACATTAAAACCGGAACATTTAAAGTTGCGGATTCTGCCTTTAGTAACCGGAAAAGTTTTGGAAAATACAGGGGCCGGTTTCAACATAGTTTTGTTAATTCGATCGCCATACAATTATTCACAACGCGCAGGGACGACAATCGCTATCATTTCCGGTATTGGGAAAACCATGTTTTCAAACCATTCAGGAAAAACCATTTCAATGGTAATGTTTATGTTATTATCAGTGGACCAACATTTTCTGCATCATCCCTTTTTTGTAATACGGTACAAGGCCAGCAAAATGTAACCCTCGTAGGCGAAGAAACCGGGGGCGGTCATTATGGTAACAGCGGTCTGCTAATTCCTCATGTAACATTGCCCAATACAGGTATCCGGGTAAGGATACCCTTATTCAGGGTCGTTCAATATAACCATGCACCAAAAAACGGAAGGGGCGTTATGCCTGATGTGTATGTTTCCCCTACGGCCTACGCTGTAAGACATGGCATCGACCTTAAAATGCAAAAAGTAAAGGAGCTTATTCTCCTTTCTGAAAACAAATAGTTCTATTGGGCTTATAAAATCAAAAAGGGGTCAGCATCTTTCCAGAATGGAATTTGCTGACGGGTTTGATCCAGTTTATTTCGGTCAAGCGTAATCGTTAGTATTCCTTCCTGTCCGGGTTCCATTTGCTGAACTTCACCTAAGGGATCTGCAACCATACTGTACCCGCTGTGATGAATATCATTTCCATCATTGCCTATTCTATTAACACCGGCAACATAGCACTGGTTTTCTATAGCGCGCGCAGGAAGCAGCGTCTTCCAGGCATGTATCCTGCGATCCGGCCAGTTGGCAACATAAATCAAAAGGTCAAATTCCGGGGATGTGCTGTCTGGCGTTTTTGTTTGCCTGGACCAAACGGGGAAGCGAAGGTCATAACAAATACACAGGTTTACTTTCCAGCCTTTAACAGAAGCGATTAAACGCTTATCGCCCGGAGTATAATATTTGTCTTCTCCCGCCAGGCTAAAACAATGCCTTTTATCGTATTGGCCAACCTGTCCGTTAGGCAGCATCCAGATTAACCGGTTATAATATTTTCCCCCTTCTTCAATGATCATGCTGCCAGTCAAAATCACCTTTTTTTCAGCTGCCACCCTTTTCATCCATTCAACAGCAGGGCCGTCCATGGTTTCGGCCAGTTCTTTCGCACGCATACTGAATCCGGTAGTAAACATTTCAGGCAGGATGATAATTTCTGTTTTATCCTGGATGGCGGTAATCTTTTCTTCGATCATCCGTAGATTGGCCGCTTTATCTTCCCAGTAAAGATTTGTCTGAATGAGGGATATGGTTAAATTCGACATTGTTCAAAATTAGTAAATCGGTTATTTCTTTCGACGGAATCAGTAAATAATAATATTAATCAACTCATGCAGCAAATATGTATTTATGAATTAAATTGATGCAAACATTCCTTTATGGCCACTTCGTTTTCGCGTTCTGAATTTATAAAGCACTTAAGTATCCTCGGTACCGGAGCTGTTTTATCTCCCTATCTGGATCAGGATACAAAAAAACCGAATAATCGCATACGCGTTGCCGTTATCGGCTGTGGCAGTGTATCCAATATGTATTTACCTCACCTGTCAAAAGCCCTGCATGTGGAGTTGGTGAGTGTTTGTGATATAAAGCCGGAAAGGGCTGCCGCACAGGCCAAAAAATACAATGTGCCAAACCAGTACCCGCATATTGATAAGCTACTCGCCGGAGCCCCTTTTGACCTCCTGGTTAACCTGACCAATATGCAGGAACACGGCAGGCTGAATAAACAGGCACTTGAAGCTGGAAAAAATATCTGGTCTGAGAAACCTATGGCAAATACCTACGCAGAAGGTAAGGCTCTCCTTGATCTGGCGAGGCAAAAAAACCTTCGGATCTGGGGAGCCCCGGCTGTTGTTAACAGCCCGCAGTTTGCATTTATGTCGCGTGCTATTCAGGAGGGCAGGCTTGGCAAAACAGCTGCCGCACATGCCCATTACGGTCATACAGGACCTACCTGGTCGGCCTTTTTTTATGAGAAGGGTGGTGGGAGCCTGCCAGACCTGGGGGTGTATAACCTCGCCACATTATCTGGTTTGCTGGGTCCCGTTAAGTCGGTAATGGCCATGACCAGTATTGTAACCAAAGAGCGAAAAGTTGACGACAAAGGAAATATACAGGTCGAAGCAGAAGATAACGCCATGGTAATAATGGACCACGGAAATGGCGTGCTTTCTCATGTACAATGTGGCTTTAATTATTTTGATCCCTATGGGCATGAGGGTAAAGGACAGGAAAGGCCAACTATTTCCATCTGGGGTTCAGAGGGTAATATGGCCCTGGTGGGCTATGATTGGGCCCCTTTTGGCGTAGACCTGGCGAACTCCTGGACAGAGCCGCCAAAAAGATTTGCTACCGACACAGGCACTTATGTTTGGGAGCAGGGTGCAACAGTTGTTGCCGAAAGCCTGTTGTCCGGAAAAGAGCCGCTTATAAATGCGGAACATGCATTGCATGTACTCGAAATCATTGAGTCGGCCAGGGCTTCGCAGGAAAGTGGAAAAAGAATATCCTTACAATCTTCTTTTCCCTGGCCGGTGGTGAAGTAAAAAATCCCCCCTTATTCAGGTGATTTGATTTCTGCCAATACCCGTTTTATATAAACGGATTCGTATCCTTTTTGTAAAAGATAGTCCGTTGTTTTTGCCACCCGGGTATACACATTTACCCCGGGGGTTTTTATACTTTTCCATTTGGTTTCGGCAAGCTTTTTCAGGGTTTTCAGGTATTCCTCTTCTTCAATGGCAGAAAGCGCTTTTTGAATATTGTATTCACTAACCTGTTTTTGCTTCAGTTCATATTTAATTTTTACGCGGCCCCACTGTTTCATTCTGAAATGCCCCCGGGCAAAGCTTTCAGAAAACCTTTCTTCGTTCAGGTAGTTTTCTTCTATAAGCTTTGATATAATCTCCTCAACCTCTTTTTTGCGCAAACCAAAACCATATAGTTTTTCCTTTACCTCAGCATGTGATCTTTCCTGGTAGCTGCAGTAATGTTTGATCTTTGGATAGGATTGCTGAGGGGTATAGGTTTTACGAAAAGTCATCGGCTAAAGTAATCAGGGTTTATGAAATGCCGAACAATTAAAATTGCCCGAATTTTCAATAATACACAAAGACCCGGCTTAATCCGGTTATTACATAGTTAATATTCCAAATACGGAATATACTTTTCGTCCCATCCCAGTTTCCAGGTCCCTTTTCCTTCTGTAATGCAGGCTGGTCCTGCGCCAGGCCAGTTTGTTTCCTTGTTTAATTTTTATTATTCAAAATACACTCCCGTATGGGCAAAATGTTTAAAAAATGGGGCAATTGGTAGCTTCCATCCACCTATATTTGCTGAAACGCAAACCCGCAAACAGATTATGAAATTTATTGTTTCCTCTTCGGCCTTATTGAAGCAGCTGCAACAAATCAACGGCGTCATCAACGCCAATACGGTACTGCCAATCCTGGAAGATTTTCTTTTTGAAATAGAAAAAAACAAACTCACCGTGGTGGCTACAGACCTGGAAACAGTGATGAAAATCCATATGGATATCGAGGCCAAAGACAGCGGAAAGGTTTGTATCCCTGCCAAGATATTGATGGATTCCCTGAAGAACCTGGCAGACCAGCCCCTGACTTTTAACATCGATAAAAACTTTGGTGTGGAAATCACCAGCGATAACGGTAAGTATAAGGTAATGGGCGAAAACCCGGATAATTTTCCAAAAGAACCGGCGGCAGATGATGCTAACAGCTTTACCATGAACTCTTCTGCTTTGCTTACAGCCATCAACAAAACTCTTTTTGCAGTAAGTACCGACGATCTCCGCCCTGCTATGACCGGCGTATTTTTTGAGCTGGATAAAAAGGGTTTTACCGCAGTTGCTACAGATGCTCACCGATTGGTAAAATATAAAAGGAAAGATGTGAGTTGCCCTAAAACAGACAATTTCATTGTACCAAAGAAACCGCTCACGCTCTTAAAAAATGCCCTGCCCGATAACGAGGATGAATTAAATATTTCATATAACAGTAACCACCTCTTTGTGGCACACGGGACCACTCAAATGGTTTGCCGGCTGATCGACGCAAGATTCCCTGATTATAAGGTAGTAATCCCTACAGATAATCCTTATCGTATGACCGTAAACCGGGCAGAATTTCAAAGCGCCCTTCGCAGGGTTAGCATCTTCAGTAATAAAAGCACCAACCAGGTGGCGCTTCAGATCAATGGCAGCGAACTGCAACTCACAGCCCAGGACATTGATTTCAGTTTTGAAGGTAACGAACGTATGAGTTGCCGGTACGACGGGGAAGACATGCAAATTGCTTTTAATGCGAAGTTCCTGGTAGAAATGCTGGGTAGCACTTCGGGCGAAGAAATTAAAATGGAGCTTTCCACGCCGACCAAGGCAGGCATCATTAAGCCGATTGAAGAAGATGAAAATGAAGAGCTGCTGATGCTGGTAATGCCACTAATGCTTAACCAATAAAAAGCTTCTTTAAAAATAAATTAAAAAGGATGCCTTAAACATCCTTTTTTTATTGCCCCCAATTAGTGTAATTTACTTTTTGAAAGCGTTGCCATGGATTCCATAATTCAGTATTTCCAGGAATTAGACAAGCACCCCTTACAAAGAATGGCATTTTTTGTAGGGACGATGGTTCTTTTATGGGCAATTGAAAATGCCATTCCTCTGGTTCACATGCATTACAAAAAAACCAAGGGAAGACATGCATCAATCAATCTTGGCTTTACCTTAATTCATTTCATCATTCATACTTTTCTGGCTGTTTTTATTGTGCTCATATCAGATTGGACAAAAAGCCATGAGTTTGGACTGGTATATTGGCTCAAGAGCAATGTTCTGATGACCATCATCATTTCAGCACTTACATTGGATTTTTTTGCAGGATGGCTTTGTCATTTTGTGGAGCATAAGGTTCCGCTATTCTGGCGTTTTCACCTGGTTCACCATACCGATAATAATGTGGATGTTACTACAGGACTTCGGCACCACCCCCTGGAAAGTGTATGGCGGGGGTTGTTTTTTTTCCTCGGTATCTTTTTTTCCGGCGCACCTATGTTTGCCGTTATGATTTATCAGACACTGCTGATCTCCATTACAGGATTTACGCACGCTAACATAAAACTCCCGGACTGGCTCGACAAAGGATTAAGCTTTTTCCTTGTTTCCCCAAATATGCATAAGATACACCACCACTGGAAACAACCTTATACCGACAGTAATTACGGCGCTGTTTTTTCTATTTGGGACCGCCTGCTGGGAACTTTCATGAAATTGGATCCTTCCCAATTGCGGTATGGGCTGGACAGGTATTACCCTAACGAAAAAGATGAGGATTTCATTTCGTTGATGAAGCGCCCATTTCAAAAATTGAAAGATTAATTGAATTGATAAATACGGCCACAGAGGGCCGCAGAGTAATGATGAGGGCCACAGAGAAAAATAGAATTTCCTCTGTGGCCCTCCATTCTATCTCAGTGGCCCTCTGTGGGCTTAACTATGTTACACCATTTCCCCTGGATTCCACAATCAGAAAAATTCCTTCTCCCGGGTTATTTCATTAATTTTATTCAAAACCAATTTAGTTGAAAAAAATTGCAGTTATCCCTGCCCGTTATGCTGCCACGCGGTTTCCCGCAAAGCTTATGCAAATGCTGGGTGACAAAACCGTAATACGTCATACCTATGAAAATACAGTAGCAACAGGATTGTTTGATGAGGTGCTGGTTATTACAGACAGCGATATCATCTTTCAGGAAATTGTGTCTCATGGGGGAATAGCAAAGATGAGTACCCGCGAACATGAAAGTGGCAGCGACCGTATTGCCGAAGCTGTAGCAGAACTTGATGTTGACCTGATCGTAAATGTTCAGGGAGACGAACCTTTTATGCAAAAGCAGCCCCTGGCAGATTTGCTGGCTGTATTTGCAGACGGTAATGTACAGGTTGCATCATTGATGCACAGGATATATGAGATTGATGATTTGCAGAACCCCAATATTGTAAAACTTGTTTTTGATAAGGCAAATTTCTCCCTGCTCTTTTCGCGGTCATGTATCCCTTTCCAAAGAAACACGGAAGTTTCCGCAGCTTATTGGCGGCATATTGGCGTATATGCTTACCGGAAAAAGGCTTTAATGCAGTTTGTTCAATGGCCTGTGGGCAACCTGGAAAACATTGAAAAACTGGAGCAGCTGCGTTATCTGGAAAATGGCGTGCGGATCAAAATGGTGGAAACGGCCTTTACAGGTATAGGGATAGATACACCGGAAGACCTGGAGAAAGCCCGCCAATTCCTTGTCAAACAATCTTCATAGAAATCATTTTGCTTTCCAACTATTATTGGTTTCATTGGCATCCATAAATATGCCTCCATCAAGTGTAATGCTTGAAATCTTTTTTCCGGTTTTAACATTTACTATGGCATTCCTGGAATCCTTTTGCCAGATGGATGGGGGTTGGTGAATGGATTCTTTGGTTCCATCTGCATAATTTATCAGCAGGTCTGCTGGTGCAGGCATCCCGCCAATATTCATAAGAGTGATTGAATAACCATTACCCGACTTCACCACATTATTAATAGACAGATCAATAAAATGATTACGGAAAAACCAGCTGTCCCAAAACCAGTTCAGATTTTTTCCCGAAACATTATTAAAAGTGAAGAAGAAGTCCCATGGCGTTGGGTGCTTCCCGTGCCAACGGTCCATATATGCAAGCAAACATTGCTTAAAAAGTGCATCCCCCAGCATATCTTTCATAGCCAGGTAGCCTAATGCCGCCTTTCCATATTCGTTATTCCCCAGGGCGGCGCCATTCAAATCATTTGCGGGTGTAATAATGGCCACGTCCTGGCTTTGTGATGGGTCTCCAATCCATCCCCTTACACGAAACATTTTAAATAATTGTTCCGCTTTTTCTTTGCCCATATCACTTGTTCCAATAAGCAGTTCAAATGCGGTAGCCCAGCCCTCGTCCATAAATCCATAGCGGGATTCGTTGATCCCCATGTAAAATGGCATATATGTATGCGCGATTTCGTGCTCCGCAACAAACCTCGAAAAGCTGGTATCTTGTTGTGATGAATTATTTACCATCATGGGATATTCCATATCTGCAAAGCCCTGGAATACGGTTGACTTTTCATAAGGATAAGGAACACCTGGCCAGTTGTTTGAAAACCATTCCAGAGAATGCCGTGCAAATTGAGCTACATAATGAAAATCTTTTGCCTTGTCATCGTATGCAGCATAGGCCCCTGCCCGCCTGCCTGTTTTTTTATCTACTATTACACTGCATCCATCCCAGTTATAATGATCGCTGATTCCAAATGCCATATCCGGAATCTGGGTTGCAGAAAAGGACCATGAATTAAATTCGTTTTGTGCGGTTACTTTCTTGCTCAACAGATCTTCCCTGTTAACTATGTTGATTGTCTGGTCCGATATCATGGACTCTTTATATCTCCTTAGAAATTCTGGTTGCAATAGTTTTTCCGGTTGTTGGAGTGTGCCGGTTCCCCATACTATAAAATTCGCAGGTACATTGATGGAAACATTATAATCATTAAAGTCGCTGTAAAACTCTTTTCCATCTGTGAAATTCATTCGGTCCCAACCGGCATAATCATCAAATACCGCTACGCGTGGGTAGAAATAGGCTAAAAAATAACTCGTTGAATCTATCATGCCCTCCCGGCCACTTTCCACCGAAATGTCAAACTGCCAATCAAATGAAAGCAGAACAGAATCATGTGGCAAAAGTGGTTGTGGCAACCGCAGCGGCTGCCAGGTAAACAAGTTTGGGTTTTCTTTCCAGGCAAATGGCTTACCATTTACCCTGACCTCTTCTATATGCATTCCTGATGTAAGATAATCTGCGCTGGCGCCCTGATCGCGTGGTGCTCCGGGCTTATGAATATTCAGGAACAGCTTAATGACGGGGTTGCGAATTGTATCATTGCTGTTATTGAAATACATAATGGTTTCTTTTCCTTTTACATTCCGGCCGGGTGGCATTACAGTTAATTGTATATTATACCGGGCTGTATTTTGCCAATAATTTTTCCCTGGCATACCATCCATAGACCTTGTCCCTTTTTTATACGCATTGCTGATATCCCTCGGAATATATAAATCCTGACAAAACAGGGTCGCCGTAAACGCAGAAAAGAATAAAAAAAAGCATACCTTTTTGATCATAACGATGATTAAGAATGGAAATCTAGTATAATGTCGCGAAATTCATTCTTTACCTTATGACAATCGGTGATTATCCGTGTTGAATCTGCTAAAGTTTTCCAGTAACAAAGCCAGCGAGTCATAAAATAACAGCTCATGATATTCAAAAGCCCCTATCCCGATGTTGCTATTCCGGATATTGACCTGACCTCATTTGTACTTCAGCGAATTGCGCCCTATGGGAACAATCCAGCCCTGATAGACGGAACAACAGGAAGGACCATCGGCTATGCGCAACTGGCCGCGGCCATACAATTGGTGGCCTCGGGGCTCAATGACCGTGGCATGACAAAGGGCGATGTGCTGGCCATTTACAGCCCAAACCTCCCGGAATACATTATTGCTTTTCATGCTGTTTCATTAATTGGTGGAACGATAACAACAATCAATCCGCTGTATACCGCTGAAGAAATCCACCACCAACTCAAAGATTCAGGCGCAAAATATTTGGTAACTATTTCTCTGTTCCTGGAAAATGCAAAAAAAGCGATTTCAGATACCGCTGTTAAAGAGATTTTCACCTTTGATGAAACTAACGGAGCAACGCCTTTTTCCGTGCTCTTGCATGGCGGGGTAAAACTCCCGGCCATTAAAATTAATCCGGCAGAAGATATTGTTACGCTTCCCTATTCCAGTGGTACAACCGGATTTCCAAAAGGCGTGATGCTTACCCACCGCAATATCGTTGCCAATATTGTTCAAATAGAGGGAATCACCAATTATAGCCTGATCGAAAATGGAGATAGGGTTATTGGCGTACTGCCCTTTTTCCATATTTATGGGATGGTAGTAGTTATGAATATGAGCCTGGTCAGGGGTGCAACCATTGTTACCATGCCCCGGTTTGATCTTGTTCAATTTCTAGAATTGATTCAGAAGTATAAAATTACCAAGGTCAATATCGTGCCTCCCATTTTAGTTGGGCTGGCCAAACACCCGCTGGTAGATCAATATGATCTCTCTTCATTGGTTGAATTATTTTCCGGAGCAGCCCCCCTTAGCCATGATTTAGCCGCCGAAGTAAGCCGCCGGTTACATGGCTGTTCTGTTGTTCAGGGCTACGGCCTCACCGAAACCAGCCCGGTTACGCATGTTTATAACAGATCGCTGGCAAAAGGACAAAAACTCGGATCGGTTGGCCCGGCAGTACCCAACACAGAAAATATGGTTGTGGATGTGGATTCGGGTATGCCTTTGGGTTATAATAAACCCGGAGAAATCTGGACCCGCGGTCCGCAGGTTATGAAGGGTTATCTGAATAATCCCGATGCAACAAAATCAACCATAGACGATAATGGCTGGTTACATACAGGAGATATCGGCTATATCGATGAAGACGGTATGTTTTTTATTGTTGACAGGCTGAAAGAGCTGATCAAATACAAGGGATTCCAAGTGGCCCCTGCGGAACTGGAGGCGCTGTTATTGACGCATCCCGCCATTGCAGATGCGGCCGTAATTCCTGTTGCTGATGAAGAAGCGGGAGAAATTCCTAAAGCATTTATTGTATTAAAAAAAGGAAACGATTTATCTGAAGAAACCATCATATCCTGGGTTGCGGAACATGTTTCTCCTCAAAAGAAAATCAGGAAAGTGGAGTTTGTCGACATCATCCCGAAATCCCTTTCAGGAAAAATATTGCGTCGGGTATTGGTGGAAAAAGAGCGTGCAAAAATCAAATAAAAATTTATTTGATTCCCAATTCTTCCTGTATTTTTTCCAGGCTCTTCCCTTTTGTCTCCGGCAAAAAGCGCCATACAAAAATCAGGTGCAGGACCATCATGGCGGTATAAAAAATAAAAGAGTAATAGCCGCCATTGGGGCTGCTGTTTACAATCACCGGGAATGCATAAGAAATAATGGCCGCCATGATCCAGTGGGTAAAACTGCCTAATGAACCGCCTTGGGATCGAACAGAATTGGGAAAAATTTCTGATATAAAAACCCAGATAACAGCTCCCTGAGAAAACGCGAAAAAGGCGATGAAGCCGATAAGATACCATACAACATTCGGATTGGTTACACCCGGGTCTTTAAATGCAAAGGCGGTCAATCCCAGGAAAAAGATCATGCCAACGGAACCAATCAATAAAAGTTTTTTACGTCCAAACCTATCGATCAAAGTCATTGCCAGTAAGGTAAACAGCAGGTTTGCAGTTCCTATATATATGGATTGAAGGTAGGCGTTGGAAGTATCAAAACCAGCCATCTCAAATATCCTTTTGGAATAATAGATGATTGCATTTATACCAGACAGCTGATTGAACATCGCCAGTAAAACGGCAAAGATGATAGGTTTACTATATCGCGGCTGGAAAAGCTTTTCTGTAGTATCTGATACGGAAGCCTTGATTTCTTCAATTGCTTTTTGGGGATTCAGTTCCCCTATGCGGTTCATGATTGGAATGGCTTTATCAACTTCGTGATTAAGTATCAGCCACCTGGGTGATTCTGGTATCGTTCTTACGAGTATAGCAAACAAACCGGCTGGAATAACCATAATGCCAAGCATCCATCTCCAGGAATCTTCTCCGGATCCTGCAAAGAAATAATTGGATATATAGGCTACAAAAATGCCCAATACAATATTCAGCTGAAAGGAACCCGCAAGGCGGCCCCTTAAATGAGCGGGTGCTATTTCTGAAATATACATCGGGCCAACAACAGATGAAGCACCAACGGCGATACCTCCGATAAAACGGAACATTATAAAAATGAACAAGCCCGAAGACATGGCACAACCGATGGCGGAAAAGAAATACATAAGGGCAATAACAAAAAGTACTTTTTTACGGCCATATCGTTGCGCCGGAATACCCGCAAGCAAGGAGCCCAATACGGTACCAAAAAGACTGGAAGCAACCGTTAATCCAAGTTGATTGGGCGTAAGGTCCCATAACCGTTCAATGGTTTGTTCTGCGCCCGAAATAACAGCGGTTTCAAATCCAAATAAAAAGCCACCTAAGGCGGCAATCAGGGCAATGCGAACGGGGTAGCTCATGGCAATCGGTTTGGTTGTTTAAGATAGTAAGATAAAGAAAAGCAGCCGTCTTTTTTTACATTAACGCATAAGAAACTCTGTATAAGCGTAAAGATCATTACATTGCTTAAACGTTTTAAATCAACGATTATGAGCCAGCCTATCTGGGGGATTGATCTTGGTGGAACCAAGATCGAAGGCGTCATTCTTACCTCTTTGGACGATGCCAGGCCCCTGATCCGAAAACGTATTGATACCAATGGAGAAAGGGGATATGAACATGTCCTGGGTCAGATTAAGACCCTGGTTGACCTCCTTTCTGCCGAAACTGGGCTTAAGCCGGGAAGTATTGGTTTTGGTACCCCCGGGGTATTGGACCCTGTTCTGCAAACCATGAAGAATTGCAACAGTACATCTCTTAATGGCAAACCTTTACAAACAGACCTTGAAAAATTGCTGGGCATTCCGGTTAAGCTTGCCAATGATGCCAACTGCTTTGCACTGGCTGAAACACACTGGGGCGTTGTTAAAGAGCGTTTCCCCGAAGCTTCCGTGGTGTTTGGTATAATCATGGGAACGGGTGTGGGTGGCGGTATTGTTTTGAATGGAAAGATCTGGCCGGGTAAACATGGTATCGCAGGAGAGTGGGGGCATAATTTTCTCGATGAATCCGGTGGGCCTTGTTATTGCGGAAAAACGGGATGCGTGGAAACGGTACTCTCAGGACCAGGGCTGCAGCGGTTTTATCAGCAAATAACCGCCCGGCGTTTGTCTCTCAAAGAAATTGTAGCGGCTTCTGCTGCGGGCAATGATATTGCTGCAATTGAAACCATTTCCAGGTTGCATCATTTTTTTGGTAAGGCTGTTTCTGTTGTTACTAATTTGCTTGATCCTGATGTTATCATCATTGGCGGTGGTGTAGGCAATATCGATAGTATTTATGCTGCAGGTAAAGAAAGTTTGAGGCATTTTATTTTTAACAACCGGCTTGATGTTCCTATTGTAAAACCTACACTGGGCGATAGTGCGGGGGTTTTTGGTGCTGCGGCACTGGTAGCATGATATTAAATTGATTGATTAAAATTTAATGAAAAAATCATTCTACCTTTTAGACATGAAAAAAATATTGGCCATAATAGTGCTCTTACATTTTCAGGTCTTTATTTCCGGGCAGGAAAAACAGGATGCCCCCTTTTCAGAAAAATATCGCCCGCAATATCATTTTTCCCCACCCAAAAACTGGATCAACGACCCAAACGGACTGGTTTATTTTGATGGCGAATACCACCTGTTTTTTCAGTACAATCCTTTTGGCAATGTTTGGGGCCATATGACCTGGGGCCATGCTGTTAGTAATAACCTCGTAAACTGGACACACTTACCTCCTGCCATACCCGAAGAAAATGGTATCATGATTTTTTCCGGCACTGTTGTAGTAGATAAAATGAACAGTTCCGGTTTTGCAGGAAATACCGGTAAGGTTCCCATGGTGGCAATTTACACTGGTCACCAGGAGGGGATCAATCAATCACAGCACCTTGCATACAGCCTGGACAAAGGTCGCACCTGGACCAAATACGATAAAAACCCTATCCTCAACCTGGGTAAAAAAGACTTCCGGGATCCAAAAGTATTCTGGTATGAGCCTGATAAAAAATGGGTAATGGTAGTTGCACTGCCGCTGGAGAAAAAAGTTCAGTTTTATCGTTCACAAAACCTGAAAGACTGGACCTATATGAGCGATTTTGGCCCTGCCGGCGATACCTCCGGGATATGGGAATGCCCCGACCTCTTCAGGGTACCGGTACAGCATAGCCGAAAAGAATTCAAGTGGGTGTTGATGCATTCACCTGCACCTTATATGCAATATTTTGTGGGTGAATTTAATGGCAACTCCTTTAAAAGCGAAAATCCCACTGGTGAGATTCTCCGACCGGATTATGGACCGGATTACTACGCCGCAATTGTATATAACAATCTCCCGGAAGGATCCGCCCCGGTGAGTATTGGCTGGATAAACAACTGGAACTATGCCAATGAGATTCCCGTTACACCCTGGAAGGGAGCGATGTCAATACCCAGGACCATACAGGTTAAAAAAACGGGCAACTCATGGATCATGATTCAGGCACCTGTTGCATCATTAGAAAAACAACGGTCTTCCCCGGTCCCTATGGAAAAGGGGGTAATAAACAAATCAAGAATTTTAGAGGGCATCGGGAATGCATGGGAGTTAGATATGGAATTAACAGTTCCCAAAACGGGTAAAACAGGCCTAAGGATTGGCGAAAAAGATAAGCCGGTTTGTGAAATATATTATGATTCCGGGACGCGGGAGCTTTATATTTACCGGGGCCCTGGCAATGATTTCCATATCCCGGCATTTGAAAAATTAAATCACTTCCATGTGCCCTTAAGCCTGCCCGACAATAAACTCTCTTTACATGTATTTTTTGATAACAGTATAGTGGAGGTTTTTAGTAACGGGGGAGAACGGGTGATGACAGCTCAGGTTTTTCCTGCACAAAATAACCAGGCTATTGAATTATTCAGCGAAGGGACAGGAGCGAGGATAAACAAACTTTTGGCATGGAAAATAAATTCTGTTTGGCAAAAATGAGTGGTCGGTAAATACAATCCTTTTTGTTGATTTAATTAAGGGATTGTTTATCGATTTATAAAACAAATTCACGGTGTTTTTGTATTAATAGCACGAACCAGATTTTAAATATTCATGGCTGTAATTGCGCAGGTAATTAATGCATCTAAAGAATTTAAAAGCGGGGATTCTGTTATAGTGGCGCTGAAGCCCTCCAGCATGGACCTTGAAACAGGAAAGGTAACCTTGATTTTAGGGCCCTCCGGTTCGGGAAAAACTACGCTCTTGTCTCTTATAGGCTGCGTCATTTATCCCACCTCCGGCGAAGTAATTATCGACGGAGTATCAACCCGTGACTTAAGTGCAAATAAAATGGCCAAAATAAGGCTTAACAAAATCGGGTTTGTTTTTCAGCAATTCAATCTTTTGGCTCCACTTAGTGCAGAACAAAATATAATGCTCCCCTTAACCCTGCTCGGCGTTCCCGATGGAGAAGCCCGGGAACGTGTTAAAACAGCCTTGCAAAAAGTAAATATGTCTCACCGCGCTAAAAGCCTCCCAAAGATGTTGAGTGGAGGAGAGCAACAGAGAATTGCCATTGCACGCGCACTGGTTACCGACCCGCCGATTATGTTATGTGACGAACCTACAGCCAGCCTGGATACCAATAGTGCCCACGTTGTCATGGAAGAGTTGAAACTCCTGGCTGCAGAAGGAAAGGCCGTAGCTATTGTTACACATGACATGCGACTCAAGCCTTATGCCGATGAAATAGTATATGTGGAGGGCGGACAAATAAGCAAAACAGAAATCAATCAACCTATCTGATTTATCATGTCTAAACTAACCGGATTATTATTGTTTTTCTTTTCCCTGATGGCCTGTTCTTCAGAAAAACAAACTAAAAAAGACGACAAGCCCGCCAGCAACGACACGCTTGTAAGGCCTGATGTAAAGCAGGTAGCCGGTACCGGTAGAATAGAGCCGGAAGCCGGGATAACAGACCTGGCCAGCGAGGGTGGCGGGCTGATTACACGCGTTTATATAAAAGAGGGCGAGCTGATAAAAAAAGATATGCCCCTGATTCAATTGGATAATATTGTACAGTCCGCACAGGTCGAAGAGGCGTCCGCCCGGCTCAATACTCAGCAACAGCAATTACAACAGGACAGGGTAAAAATTGAAGAGGCGCGAAACAATCTTCAGCAATCAGAAATTGATTACGACCGCACCAAACGCCTGGTAGAAAAAAAAGCAGAAACACAACAGCAGCTTGACAACGCCCGGACCGACCTGGAGAATAAACGGCTTGCCGTTAAGAATGCTGAGGCGGCATTAAGACTGACCGAAAAGAAGGTTTTTGAGTATGGCACACAGGTCATTACAGCCAGGGCAACACAAGGAAAAACGATCATTCGCGCCCCTCAAAACGGGCGGCTGCTGGAAGTTTCGGCAAGGATTGGCGCCAGCATAACTCCCGGACAGCGCTATGCACAACTTGCTCCTGAAGGCCGGCTCACTGCACTTTGCGAAATTGATGAGCTCTTTGCTGATGATATCAAAATCGGCCAGCCTGCATTTATCCGTTATAAAGGATATCCGGATACGGTTTCAAAAGGGTCTGTTTTATATACCGCGCCATATCTTAAAAAGAAATCTCTATTCAGTGATGAGGTGGGTACAAAAGAAGACCGGCGCGTGCGTGAAGTAAGAATACTTTTAGACAACCAGGAGCTTCTTATTAACAGGCAGGTAGAGTGCGTTATCTCCATTAAATAAATAACCCCCATTATGTTGAAATACGCCTGGCAGTTCATGAAATACGATAAGGCTAAAAGCCTTGGTATTGTCATTGGTATTGTCATTAGTATTTTCCTGATTGGCCAGCAAACGGGTATTTTTCTTTTTCTTACCAACGCTATGAAGGCATTGGTAACCAACTCTCAGGCCGATTTATGGGTGGTGGACAGCAAAACAATCAATGCCAATGCGTTGGGCAAACTTGATATCAGAAAGCTGAAAGAACTGGAAAGTATTCCCGGGGTTGCGAGGGCTTTCCCGGTTGTTGTTTCCGGAGGAACAGCCAGGTTTGATGATGGCACTACGGCAGGTATCCAACTTATCGGAACAGACGCTCCGTCTTTTCGGGTTGGCCTGAGTTCGAAAAAAATAATTGGTGGCAGCCTTGAAGCCATGTTGGAAGATGGTGCCGTAAGCGCGGATTATTTTGATCGTAACTCTTTGGGCGGGGCAAAACTTGGAACCAGTTTTGAAATAAACGGCAAGAAGGCTTTTATTGCTGTACAAACCAGTGGCGTGAGGGGTTTTGGCGGAATCTTTATGTTTACTACAATTGAAAAGGCCCGCTACTTTGGAAATATTCCGAACACCAATATGAGTGCTGTTTTAATTGATGTTGTACCGGGAACAGACCCCAGGGCCGTCAAAGACCTGATCAATAAAACACTGTTTGGAGTCCGTGCCTGGTCCTCAAAAGATTTTGCCGCTTCTACGGTGACGTTTCTGTTGGGTAACAGTGGCATTGGTTTTAGTATTGGTTCGCTGATTGTATTTGCATTGATTGCCGGATTTTTCATCATTGGACTGACCATGTATTCTGCAGCGCTTGACCGTATCCGTGATTATGGTACACTTAAGGGAATCGGCGCCTCCAATGGTTATATTATACGGCTGATACTTTTGCAGGCGTTCCTTTTTTCACTCGTTGGCTTTGTGCTTGGCTATGCCTTTATTGAACTTTTTCGCTGGGGTGTGGGAAAGGCGGGTACCGTTTTCTCTTATTCACCAGCGATTATTGCAACTTTCTTTTTAATTACATTGATCATCTCCCTGGGAGGTGCCGCGTTTGCCATTAGGCGCATTGTTTCACTTGAACCGGCTTCTGTATTCAGGGGATAAAAAAATGGTAATGATAAATAAGTATTTTTTTGGTATTATTTTAAGTGTTACAACCCTCCTTGTTAACGCACAGCAACCGGTTCAGTATCTTCGGTTAAGCCTACCCGAAGCGCTTAAAATTGCAGCCGATCTTCAGCCTGACCTGAAAAATGCAGAACGCAATATTGCCTATGCCGAAGCGGCTACCAAAGGCGCACGATCAGGATATTTACCCAAACTGATTCTTGAAACCGATTTAAGATACAATCCAATAATACCTACAAGCATCCTGCCGGGGAACGCATTTAATCCCGCCGGAAATCCGGAGGAGTTGATTCCCATTCGGTTTGGAACCCCCTGGGGAAATACTGTAGGGCTTCGATTAACACAGCCCATTTACGATCCTGTTAAACTAGCCACGGTTAAAGGAAATAAAATGGCAGAGGAACTTGCCCTGGCGCAGCAACGAAGAATAAGATCAGACAGGTTTGAAGAAATAACTAAAGCCTGGTTTGCGCTGTTGCTGGCAAAATCAACGCTTGCATATAATCAGAAAGATGTTATCCGCAATAAAGAAAACGAAACCGTGGTCCGCGAACAGGTGCAGCTGGGGAGGTCACTTGAAAACGACCTTCGGGATGCCGGATTAAGGGTAAGGTCATCCGAATTATCAATACAAAAGTCCGGGCAGGATATTTTTTCGGCCAGGGTTTACCTGAGCTACATGATTGGATACGACAGCTTGGTTTTGATTGATCCGGTTGAAAACCTGGAAAACTTTGTATCTCCGGAAAGCAACATTCAAATCGATCCGCTTTCAACCATAAAGGCGGCCGAAGATAACAGGCCAGAGATCATTGAAGAAAAAATAAATCTCCAAATCAGTGAGTTGGAGTTATCCCGTAAAAAAGCAGACAGGCTTCCGGTTCTTAATTTTGAAGGATATCTCGGCGCGAATCATTATTCATACAATTTCAGTCCGTTTACAAGCTACTATGGCAATAGTTTCCTGGGGCTTTCCCTTCGCTGGCCAATTTATTCCGGAGATGAAAAAAAACTGGTTATTGAACAATCAAAAATTCAGGTGGAACAACAAAAAAATACACTCAGAAAGGCCCGGCAACAGGTTTATTACGACCTGGTAAATGCTCAAAATAATGCCACATATCAGTGGCAACTGTATAGCGTACAGCAGGAAAAAATCCAGGTTCAGGAAGAAAAAATGGAGATTATTCGTAACCGGCTACAGGAGGGTCGGGCAACTGCACAAGAGTTACTCGATGGTGAAACGGCGCTGGCAAAAGAACAGGATGCGCTATTCAGGATACAGTACGATCTGCTTGTTGCCCGGTTGGCAAAAGAAAAAGCAAGCGGGCTGCTTGTCCCTCTTCAACAATAACCCACACATCATTACATATGAATATCTGATAACTCAGTTTTATTCTGTAATTTTTCTATCGCAATGTTTATATATGGATAGCCGTAGATATTTAAAAATGCTGGGCGTGCCTCAATTGTTTGGCTCGGGCCGGACCAAAGAAATCCTGGATATAAATCCAACAGTTATTCCCTTTCGGGAAGAAGCCAATGAAGTGTCTGTTTTTGTATACGACTATGATGAATCAGACTTAAAAGAGTTTCATTCAACCAATGTAGACGAATGCCTTCATTTCAAAACCTCCAATCGATTAAGCTGGATCAATATCGATGGATTAAGAAAGGGCGAGGTTGAAAAAGTATGCGAGCACTATGGCGTTCACCCCCTTTTGGTTGAGGATATACTCAGTATTAATCAGCGCCCCAAAATGGACGAAGTGGAAGGGGTCATGTTCTGCCTGCTGAATATGCTCTATTTTAATGATGTAAAAAAAACCGTGGAAACCGAACAGATAAGCATCGTGCTGGGAAAAGAGTTTGTCCTTTCTTTCCAGGAAGATGCGAGCCGGGACGTTTTTGATCCGCTACGTAATAAGTTGAAGATTTCCAAGAGTCAGATCCGGCAACGCTCCGCAGATTACCTGTTGTATGCCATGTTAGACCTGATCGTTGATAATTATTTCCTGGTTATGGAAAAACTTGGCGAGCAAATTGAATACCTCGAAGAGGACGTTGTAAGAAGGAGCAATACAAGAACACTTGCCCGCATCAACCAGCTACGAAAGGAACAGATAATTTTAAAAAGAAATATCTCGCCGGTAAGAGACCTGATCAGCTCCATCATTAGAAGCGAAAGCGATTTACTGGAAGACAGCACTACCAAATATTTTAAAGACGTATATGACCACATCGTACAGGCATATGACCTGAGCGAAAACTACCGCGATATCATGATGAGTATGCAGGACCTGTACATTAGTAACGTGAACCTTAAGATGAACGAGGTCATGAAAGTGATGGCTATTGTAACCAGTGTACTTGCTCCCGCAACGGTAATTGGTGGCATCTTTGGGATGAACTTTGATGTTATTCCCTATAGTCATCATCAGTGGGGTTTTTATTTTGCTGTTGGGGCAATGCTGATAATTCCCATGTGGATGTTATTGGCATTCAGAAGAAGAGGATGGTTTTAATTTTTAACCTGTTAGAAATTTTTTACGCATGAAATACGCGATGTTTTTTTTTCTGCTCTTCTTTTCCGGCGTTAACTTATTAGCTCAGTCAGACCCGGAATCAAAACTGAAAGAGTTGGGCATTACGCTTCCGGAAATGAGTAAGCCAGTTGCAAACTATGTGAAATATGTGCAAACGGGTAAGTTAATTTACCTCTCCGGACACGGTCCCAAAAACAGCAAAGGAGATGACATCACCGGAAAGGTTGGAGAAGGAACATCCATTGAACAAGGGTATGATGCTGCCAGGGCATGTGGTATTCAATTGCTTGCAACATTAAAGGATGCTACAGGTGGCGATTTGAAAAAAGTTAAGCGTATAGTAAAGGTTTTTGGAATGGTCAATTGTACAACCGGATTCACAGATCAGCCAAAAGTAATGAATGGGTTCTCGGATTTGATGGTGGCTGTTTTTGGAGAAAAAGGAAAACATGCGCGCTCTGCGGTTGGAATGATTGCCCTGCCAAACAATATTGTGGTGGAGATTGAAATGATCGTTGAGGTGGAATAGCTTAAATGCTATTTCTTTTTATATACAGGTACAGTACTGCAAGGTTCCCCGTACATAAGGCTCTTTACTACGGGCTTTAATATCCCGGTAATTTCAAGATAAGCAAATGCACCAATTTGCCTGTCTCCACAACCTTTTACCACAACCCTTTTATCTATATAGTCTGATGCCTTTATTTTTTCCAGGTTTTGTATAAATAGTTTCTTTTCCATTTCCTCCGGCGTTCCGGCATAGACCGCGTGGGCTATACCGCTAAGATTGCTCGACACCAACATATATGCCCAGGCCGGGATAATGGCGTCTGCTGAACAATAAACAGCAACGGTTTTTCCTGAATATTTTGACCAGTCTTCTTTTTGAATTGAATCCCTGAATTCTTTTTCTTTCAGAATCAGTCCCCTGAACAAAAATGGAGCGAGGTCAAACGCAACAATTTCTTCCTTTGGAAAATATGCTTCCAGATCAATAGTTAATAGCCCGCTTTCTGATACTTTATTGATTATTTCTTCCATTTCCGCAATCGATCATTAAACAAATATAACGCAATTTGTGCGGGTTGGTTTGGTTCGTTACCTCTTAAAACGACAGCAGCCACCCTTATCAGAGTGGCTGGCCTGTTTTCTCATGTAAAACGGTTGGGTATTAATATCCGGCTTCCCGCCTTGTGTCTTTAATTTTTGCAGCCTTTCTTAATGATTCAAGTGTGCTATAGCTGGCAAATTGTTTTAGCTGCATTTCCTGGTTTTTCTTTTGCATCTCAAGGTTTGCATTTGCCGCAGGCAATGCGCCTGTCTGGTTTACTTTAACAACAAAAACGCCATTTGTTCCTTCTATGGGTGCAGAAACTTTAGCGTGGTTGTTTTTATTAAATGCAGCACCAATTACTTTGGGTTCGTTTCCAAGGTTGGGAACAAAAGGATCTGCAAATCGCACGGTATCTACTGTGTTGATTTGTGAAGCCGTTGCGGAAGCTGCAGCCTCAAGGGTTGACGCGCTTCCCATTTTTTTGATTATCTCGGCCGCCTTTTTCTTGTTGCGTAAAATTGGTTCCACCATGGTCCTGGCTACCGATGCGGGCTGTACCCCTTCTTCGAAAGAGCCGGTAACGGCAGCAACCACATATTTATCTTTTAAATCAAATGGTTCCGAAACGGTACCAACTTTATTTTCATAGATCCACTTTACCATTGGCCTGGAGGGCATTCCGGATACAGCATAATCCATTTCTTTTATATTATCTGCCAGCCTTTTGTTCAGGTTCATTTTTACAACATTTTCATCAAATGCTTTTAACGTGCGGCTGTTACCGGCAAACATTGTAGCTGCGGAAGAGGCGGCATTATCAGTTTCCGGACTGGCAACTATTTTCTTTGACAGGTATGCCATTTTATATCCTTCTTCAAACTTCCTTTGGTTGAGTACTTCTATAATATGATATCCGAAACTGGTTTTAATGACATCCCTGCTTCCTACCGGTTTGTAAAAAATAAACTCCCTGAATTCTTTTGCGAGGTTAAGGTCAACAGAAGAGAACTCATATTCTCCTTTATTATTTTTACTTCCTTCGTCTTCACTTAATGAAGCGGCCAGGATTCCAAAATCAGATCCGCTTTTAATTGCATTGAAAATACTATCAGCCCTTTTTTTAGCTGTGCTATCGTCCCTTACGGGCTGTCCGGTCCTGGGATCAACGGTGCTCACTAATATGTGACGGCACTTAACAGAGTCGGGGAGAGTACGTGTATCAATTTTTTTGGCAATAACATAATTTGTTGCATCAAGGTATGGGCCGATTACGGTTCCATTTGGCATGGCACTGATATTATCCTTAGCTTCCATCTGTAGCCTGGATTTGAGTGCATATCCGTCGAAATAGGTCAGCGTCGAGTTGTTGCGTGTAATAAATGCCTTTGCGTCTGGCGCTGATTCAAATTCGGTTTTAAGGGCATTTAATTGATTGAAGAGTGCAGCGCTGTCTGCAGCAGTTGGGTTTGCATCAAAAACCACATATGAAACACTTCTGGCCTTTTCCTGCTTGAACTCCTCTTTATGTTTACTAACATATTCGTTTATCTCGGCGTCTGTTACTTTTAAGGAGGGAAGGCTATCACTTATTGTTGCATAAGGAACACCAACATAAGAAACTGAAGCAAAAAGACTGTTATCTGTATTCATCTTTTCCAGCATCCATTTTGGAGCATATGATCCCTGGGAAAAAAGAGAATTGTATTTATCGGTCAGCAACCTGGTGTGTAGTGGATTGATTAACTGATCTGTTACCATTTTCAGGTCTTCTGACTTCTTGCTCTTCTTGAGGTTATTGAACCAGTTGCGGGCAGCCTGAACATCAAACTGGCCTGTATTTGGATTAGTGAAGAGCTGTTTAAATTCCTGTGGTGCATTTTCGCTGAACAGTAAATTGCCTAATTCTTTAGAAGTAAGCGATAAACCGAGTTTGTCTGCTTCTGTTTTTATCAATTCGTCTTGTATATAGCCATTCCAGATACTTTCGATGATGTTTTGTGTCATCATTTCACTTGTCTGCATTCCCTGGCTGCGGTATCCTTGTTCAGCCATATTAACCTTACCATTGAATTCAATGGCATCAATCTTCTTTCCGTTTATGGTACCTACGGTTGATGTACGTCCTTTAAAAGCACTGCTGCTCTTTCCTACAAAAGCATCCTGAACAAGGAATCCAATAAGGCTCAATGCAATCAAACTGGTTAGCAGAACTGCCGCTTTATCGCGTATTTGCTGAATTATAGACATAATAAGTGGATCAATTTTTTTAAATGGATGGCAAAAATAGGGTAAAAAAGCTTATCAACAAACTGTGGAAAACCGATAAAATATGGACAGATACTGATTTTTAAAGGAATTATGGGGTCATTAATATTGTTTGAAAAAGCGATTTATCATATATTAATTTGTTTTTATTTATTGAAATCCACATCCTTTTGTGAATGATGCATAAAACCTGTGTATAACTGCCATTTTTAAATGCAGATTTTGGGAGTTCTTGGAGGATAACTTTCAAACTGCTTTTACGGTTATGGTACTTTTTGTATAACTCTGTTTTTCTTAGCTGGTAATTAACACCCAAAAACTACATTACGTACCCCTTTTTTATAAAGTAATTTCTTTTTCCCCCACTGTTAATAAGATAGTAAAATCCTTTTAAATGAACTGTTTAATGAAATGAATAACTTGTTAATTGCTGTGTATAACCTGTATGATTTGATATTTCAAAAATATAATAATAAAAATCTTTCCCCGAATTCACAGTCCTAATAGTAATAGTTAATTTTAATAATAATATAATACAATTAATACTATGGCGGTTATCCACGTTGATGCAGCGAAAGCTAATTTAATAAAGGCAGGATTTCTAGATCTGGATATAAATCCAACCCTGGATCTTTTTCAGGAAATTGAACGCCTGAAAAAAGAAAAGAATGCCATCATCCTGGCGCACTATTACCAGGAACCGGATATTCAGGATGTTGCCGATTATATTGGCGATAGTCTTGGCCTTGCACAACAGGCAGAAAAAACAAAAGCGGATATCATCGTGTTTGCCGGAGTACATTTTATGGCAGAAACCGCCAAGATACTGAACCCGGATAAGAAAGTTATTATTCCGGATCTTAAAGCCGGATGTTCCTTGAGTGATAGTTGTCCGCCGTCTTTATTTAAACAATTCAAAGATCAACACCCTGATCACAAGGTGGTTTCATATATTAATTGCAGTGCCGGTATTAAAGCATTAAGTGATGTTATTTGTACCAGTAGCAATGCTAAGATAATTGTTGATAGTTTTCCGAAAGACCAGCCATTAATTTTTGCACCAGATAAAAACCTTGGTGCCTATATTAATAAAATTACAGGGCGCAATATGCTTTTATGGAATGGCGCATGTATGGTGCATGAGATTTTCAGCCTGGAAAAAATAAATAAACTCAAGTTAAGGCACCCCGAAGCAAAAATGATTGCGCACCCAGAATGTGAAGATGCTGTATTACGTGTTGCAGATTATATTGGATCTACAACCCAATTACTAAAATATACACAGACTGATTCTTCGGAATCTTATATTGTTGCTACCGAGACTGGAATTTTGCATCAGATGATGAAAGATTCTCCTAATAAAACATTCATCCCCGCTCCGCCAGATAATGCATGTGCCTGTAATGATTGTCCGCATATGAAACTTAATACCCTGGAGAAATTATATCTCTGTATGGAATATGAATTACCGGATATTAACATGGAGGAGACACTGCGATTAGCTGCTAAAAAGCCTATTCAAAGAATGCTGGAGATTAGTGCAAAAGCCGGGCTATAAAAATATATCGAAAGCTTACTAAATTTAGCTGTATGAATTCCAAATATGGGTATTCAGGAAAAAGAAATGTCTTTTCTATTACGGTATTATTTTTTATATTCCTTTATAGTTGTTCTTCTGTAAGGCTTATTCAGGAATATGATGAAATTACAGATCAGAAATTAACTGCACTCCAGGAAAAGATGGCCAGGTTTTTTGTGAAGATGGAAAGGCAAATTGGTTTCCCTGAATCAAAATATGAAAATTATATCGAGTTTTATGATGATGTTAAAACAGAATTGAATGTTCTCGAAGTAAGAAGCAGGGCTATACCCAAAAGCGACATAGTTCAGCAACAATTAAAATCAGTACAATCACAAATAACAAACCTGGAGAAATTACATAAACTGGGTTTTAACAGCTATGAAGAATTAATACCTATAAGAAATGCACTGGATAATTCTTTCGCAGCAATAATCCAATTACAAATGTCTCTTAAGAGCAGGATAAAATTATAAACTATGCCACTCACAGATATTGATATAAATACGCTCATCAAAGAAATGACTGAGGCCGCAAAGAAAGAGCTGAAGTCAAAATGGAAAGAAGTAAAGCCTTTTGCAGAACAACAACTAAAGAGTTTTGCTGAGAATATTAAAATGATAGCTGTACTAAAGGCTAAGGGAAAAATTAACGAAGAGAAAGCAAGATTACACCTGGCTATACAAAAAGAATCTGCAAGGACTGTTCTACTAACTATCGAAGGGATTGGTTTAATAGCAGCAGAAAACGCAATAAATGCAGCTTTAAAAGTTGTCCAAACCACCGTAAATAAATCAATAGGTTGGGCACTTTTATAACCAGTAGAATAAAGTTGTTACATAAATGAATAAAAGAAGGACGTATTTACTAATTGTTTCCTGTTTTTTAGTTTCTGTATTATTTGCTCAAAAAACCGACAAGGCACTGGAGAAAAGAATTGAAAGCCTGCTTGTTGGTTTTAAAGGGCAGGTTGGTGTATATGTAAAAAATTTGAAAACAAATAAAGTTGCTGCAATAAATGCAGATTCTGTTTTTCCCACAGCCAGTATGATTAAGGTTCCTATATTGATTGGTTTGTTCGATAAAATAGAAAGAAAAGAACTTGACTTTCATCAAAAACTTGTTTACCGCGATTCTCTTTTATACGAAGGTGAGGATATATTGGGCTCATTCAAAGACAGTCAGTCAATTGAACTTTCTAAGGTAATCATGCTCATGCTCACAACCAGCGATAATACAGCCAGCCTTTGGCTTCAGCAGATTGCCGGAACCGGAACAAGGATTAATCAAATACTGGATTCCTCAGGCATTAAGTACACCCGGGTTAATTCAAGGACCC
>JAHEEX010000210.1 GCA_024640465.1 Sphingobacteriales bacterium
GTTAATCACCTGAAGCAAAAAGGTTTTCTCTGATTCAACGATACTTTGCGTCAAATTAACTTTGCGGTTAAAATTTAAAGATCGCTTATGAAAATAAAATTTTTGATCATTGCCTTTTTGATATCTTTTTTATTATCAGCTCAGCCTCAATTACCAAGCCTGATGCCTTATCCAAAATCAGTAATCGCACAGGATGGGAAATATCGCCTGAATGCATCATTTAATGCATCTTGTGTTGCTGATGCTAAGGATGATATACTATATTCCAGTGTTAACAGGATTTTCCAGGGAATCAATCGCAAAACGTCTTTGTATTTCAAGCAACAGTATATTAAGCCCGGGACAGATAGCAAAACCACGCTGAAAATAAAGGTTGCCAAAAAATCAGAGATGTACCGTGGTGTTGATGAATCATACAGCCTCCTGGTTAATGCTGATGGCATTTTACTGGAAGCGTCTAACAGTATAGGAGCTATTCGCGGATTGGAAACTTTGCAACAACTTTTACAAAAAGATAATGAAGGATTTTACATCCCTTTTGTTCAGATTAATGATGAACCCCGATACAGTTGGCGCGGGCTGATGATTGATGTTGCCCGCCATTTTATTCCCATTGATGTGATAAAGAGAAATATTGATGCCATGACGACAGTGAAAATGAATGTACTTCATCTTCACCTCACTGATGATGAAGGTTTCCGTATTGAATCAAAATTATTCCCAAAACTCACAGAAAAAGGATCAAACGGGAAGTATTTCACACAAGATCAGATAAGGGATATTGTAGGTTATGCGAGACTGAGAGGGATCATGGTTGTACCTGAATTTGACCTGCCGGGCCATACCCGTTCATGGTTTGCCGGATATCCGGAATTTGCAAGTGCACCCGGCCCTTATGAACCCGGACCGAGGTTCAGTGCACCCGTTAACAGCAACGAACCCATTAATATTGCTGCCATTATGAGTGCCCCCACTCCTACTTTAGACCCAACAAAAGAGGAAGTGTATGCATTCATGGATAAGTTTTTTGGGGAAATGGCCACATTGTTTCCTGCCGCATATATGCATATCGGTGCAGATGAAAACAACGGTGTTGCCTGGAAAAATAATCCAGCCATTGTCAATTTCATGAAACAAAAAGGGATAAAAGATGTGCATGAACTCCAGGCCTATTTTGTAAAAAGGATGTATGGCATTGTCAAAAAACACAAGAAAACCATGATCGGATGGGAGGAATTGAATTCGCCCGATTTGCCGAAAGATGTAGCAGTACAGAAATGGATCGCGGAAGGAGGATTTATGAAATCAAATGGCAAACCGCTGGATATTGCAGCCAAAGGTAACCCAGTGATCATTTCCACCGGTTTTTATACAGATCATTTCCTTCCTGCTTATATTCATTATCAAAACCAGAATCTACCGGCAACGGATCATCCAAATATCTGGGGTGGCGAAGCCGCACAATGGACTGAAATTGCTGATGCCGGCAATATTGAACTGAGGATCTGGCCAAGAACCGGCGCCATTGCCGAACGTTTATGGTCACCTGCAAATCTGAACAATATTGAAAATATGTACGACCGGTTATTCTCCCTGAGTAAACAATTGGATGAACAAGGGTTACAACATATTTCCAATTATGAAAGGGGCTTAAGGCGATTAAGCTCCGGAAATGAATATTACTACCTCAGGAACCTGACAGATGTACTTGCACCCGTTAGGGTAATGAAAAATCTATTTGGCCGTTTGGGCAACCCAACACAACTCTCCAATAATTCATCTCCATTGGTTGAAGGAGGTGATCTCATTTTTCCTGATTCCGAAGTTAAAAGGACATTCAGAAAAAATGTAGCAAAATACCTTGATAAAAAAGATTCCGAAACGGAAGTTCTAATTAAGAAACAACTTGAATTATGGATTGCAAATCATAATGCACTCATGAATGCCGGCATGATGCATTCGGGCTATGCCAACCTGGAAGCACATTCCAAAAACCTGCAGAAATTATCTGAAGCCGGCCTGAAGGCATTGGAAAAAATAAATGCGGGGCAGACCTTTACGACTGAGGAAATGACCGGGATACAACAAATCCTGAAGGAAGCCCGTGTGCCGCATGGTAATGCGGAATTGGATGTTGTTCTCGAAATTGAATCTTTGATCAAACAAACTTTGTTACCAGAGCCTAAAATGTATCCCTTTCTGTAATACCTAATAATCTAAATTAACCGCCATGAAGAAATTATATTCTTTTCTTGCCTGTATTAGTTTATACCTGTTGGGTTTTTCACAGGTAAAACCAGCAGCCATTTTCGGAGACCATATGGTACTGCAACGTAATAAACCGATCCGGATCTGGGGGGAAGCTTCTGCGGGCGAAAATATTACGGTCAGCCTGTCGGCACAAACAACCAAAGTTAAAGCTGGAAAGGATGGAAACTGGCAGGTAACCCTGCCGGCCATGACTCACGGCGGGCCTTACACGCTATCGATAAAAGGGAAGAATGAAATAGTTTTTAATGACGTACTGATTGGGGAAGTCTGGCTCTGTTCCGGCCAGTCGAATATGGAATGGATCGTAAAGAATACAGACAGTGCTGCAAAAGAAATAGCCAATGCCAATTACCCGCAGATCAGGCATATAGCTGTTCCAAAGGCAACAAGCCTGACACCGGTTAAAAATATCAAGCCAGCCAGCTGGGAGGTTTGCAGTCCGGCCTCTGTTGCCAACTTCACCGCGGTTGGTTATTTTTTCGCCCGTGAAATATATCAGTCATTGAATATCCCGATTGGCCTCATCAATTCTTCCTGGGGTGGTACGCATGTGGAAACATGGACAAGTGGAACTGCATTTTTTGGAGACCCGGAATTTGCAAACCTGAAAGCTAAAATGCCGGAAAACACAGACAAATTAATTGCGGAGAGGAAAGCAAAAATGGATGCACTCATCCAGAAATCACAACCCGGCCTTCCATCGAGAAATGAGGTTAATCAATTTATTTCACCAGGACTGGACGACAACCAATGGAAGAAAATGAAACTACCTGCATCCTGGGAAAATGTTGGTTATCCTGATCTGGATGGGGAATTGTGGTTCAGGAAAACGGTAAGCATCCCAGCAGATATTTCCACTGCTGATGCCAGGCTCGAACTGGGAATGATTGATGATATAGATTCCACTTTCCTGAATGGCGTTTTCATAGGTTCATCTGCTGTTTATAATGAAAAAAGGGTGTATAAAATCCCTTCCGGGCTGTTGAAAATGAAAAATGTCATTTCCGTAAAAGTGATCGATAATGGCGGTGGCGGCGGATTGTATGGCGGTGGCGAAACCATGGCTTTATACCTTGGCAAAACAGCTATTCCCCTTTCAGGCGAATGGAGTTTCCGCATTGAAAAAGTGTATAACGATGGCAATTCAGTTAACCCCAATGCATACCCGACACTTTTATACAATGCCATGATCAATCCTTTGGTTGGCTATGGAATTGCCGGTGCACTGTGGTACCAGGGAGAAAGTAATGCAGGCAGGGCTGATCAGTATAATATCAGTTTCCCGTTGATGATTACCGACTGGCGCAACAGGTGGAAAGACAGTTTCCCCTTTTATTTTGTGCAGCTTACACATTGGCAGGCAGGAGGCGGAAACAGCCAGAACGGAGGAAGCTCCTGGGCCGAACTGAGGGAAGCACAGCAAAATACGCTTCGGTTATCCAATACCGGCATGGCTGTAATCACCGATATAGGAAATACGCTTGATATCCATCCACGGAACAAGCAGGATGTAGGAAAACGACTGGCCTTACAGGCTCTAGCAAAAACCTATGGGATGGATATCAAATCATTAAGTCCTTCTTATAGTTCCATAAGTCTGAAAGACGGAAAAGCAGTCCTCTCTTTTAATAATATCTATGGGGGATTAGTTGTAAAAAACAAATACGGGTATATAAACGGGTTTGAGATAGCGGGAACAGATCAGCAATTCCATTATGCAAAAGCCTGGGTGGAAAACGGACAGGTTGTGGTGTTTTCAGAAAAAGTACCACAACCCGTAGCCGTTAGATACTGTTGGTCGGACGATCCAAATGATGTAAACCTCTTCAACAGTGAAGGATTACCTGCTGCACCTTTCCGGACAGACAACTGGCCCAGGAAAACAAAAGGGGTGAAGTTTGAATTTGAATAAACAATTCAATTCATTGCGGGCATTAATTCTTTGCGATTAATACTACATTTTCTTAGCATCTTCCAGAAACTTCGCTAAACCAATATCGGTCAGCGGATGTTTCAAAAGACCCAGGATAGAATCCAGCGGGCAGGTGCAAACATCTGCTCCTGCTTCAGCAGCTTTTACAATATGTAATGGTGTGCGAATGGATGCAGCCAGGATCTCTGTTTTAAAACCCTGCAATGTATAAATATGCGACATCTGGGCTATGAGCTCCATGCCATCCCAACTGCTGTCGTCTATGCGACCAATAAAAGGAGATACATAAGTAGCGCCGGCTTTAGCGGCAAGAATTGCCTGGCCGGCAGAAAATACCAGGGTGCAATTTGTTCTGATACCGTTATCAGAAAACCATTTCAGGGCCTTGATCCCGTCCTTGATCATGGGCACCTTAACTACAATATGTGGATGTATTGCCGCGAGTTTCTTTCCCTCCTCAACAATACCCTCAAAATCGGTTGAAATAACTTCTGCACTAACATCACCATCCACCAATTCGCAAATGGTCTCATAGTGTTTATTGATCGCATCCTGGCCTTTGATGCCTTCTTTGGCCATCAGGGAAGGATTGGTAGTTACCCCATCAAGGATTCCGAGTTCATTGGCTTCTTTGATCTGTGCCAGGTTTGCTGTATCAATAAAAAATTTCATGTGTTAGGTTTGATATTATGGTGATTGCGGGAAGAATTTAATAAGTGAAACGGTTTAAATTCCATTTTCCGCATAGGAAACTTTCAAAAGAAAAAAATGGCAGGTGATTTACATCGCACCGCTCAACCACCTACCCTTGCTACCTTCCGGTCCTGGGGGAGTTCAGCAGGAGCTGGTCGTGTAAGACCTGCCGGCGCAAATATACGGAAAAAAATTTAAGACAACATTCGACAGTCGCCAGTCTACAGTCGCCAGTCGCCAAAAACAGCCACTAGTAATAGCCAAAAGGCTTCTATACAAAAAAAATATATTAATTTTTTTTGATTGGTTATACTAGCCATGAAAAAAGGCACTTTGCTTCAAAGTGTATTTGGCTGTTGACTGGCGACTGTAGACTGGCGACTGTATTACTCTGCCCAGCTCATGATATAATCTTTATTTTCAATCGCCAGCGCCTGTTTTGTAAGCATTAGTGGATGAAAAGTATCCACCATTACAGCCAATTCACCGGTTTCTTTTTTGCCAATGCTTTTTTCCACGGCACCCGGATGCGGACCATGCGGAATCCCTGCCGGATGCAGGGTGATCATTCCACGGGTAACATTTTTGCGGCTCATGAAATCGCCATCCACATAATACAATACTTCATCACTATCGATGTTGCTATGATTATAAGGCGCGGGGATAGCATCCGGGTGATAATCATATAACCTCGGTACAAATGAACAAACCACAAAATTATGGGCTTCAAAAGTCTGGTGCACAGGCGGCGGCTGGTGTACCCTTCCGGTAATAGGTTCAAAATCATGGATACTGAATGCATACGGGTAACAACAACCATCCCAGCCTACAATATCGAACGGATGATGCGCATAATGCAGTCCGTACATCATCCCTTTCTTTTTTGTGCGTATCAGGAAATCACCCGTCTGGTCAAAGGTCCTGAGCTCTGAAGGCGGACGGATATCCCGCTCACAAAAAGGAGCATGTTCAAGCAGTTGCCCATATTTACTCATATACTGTCGAGGATAACGTATGGGGCTAAACGATTCTACAATAAACAGCCTGTTTGCTGAAGTGGAAAAGCTGATCTGGTAAATGGTTCCCCTTGGTATCACCAGGTAATCGCCATATCCAAATGGAATATCGCCATACATGGTATGCAGGATGCCGGAACCTTCATGTATAAAAATCATTTCATCTGCATCGGCATTCTTATAAAAATAACCAAGCATGCTTTCCTTTGGAGCCGCCAGCACAATATGACAATCACTATTCACCAATACCGGAATCCTGCTGGCCAGGTAATCTGTCACCGGCGGGATATGAAATCCTTCAAAGCAGCGATGCTGCAACATTTTCTCTTCTGCAATCTCCGGAGCAACACTGTACTGCGCTTCGGTTTTGATGATCTGTGTGGGAGGATGGCAATGATACATCAGGGAATAATCATTGGAAAATCCTTCGGTTGAAAATAATTGCTCAGCATAAAGTTTGCCATCAGGTTTCCTGAATTGGGTATGGCGCTTGTGCGGGATGGTCCCTAGACTATAATAATGTGGCATGCAATTTTTTTTTAACGCAAATCATCTTTGCGTATCTTTCTTTCCTAGCTTCTTTGCGGTAAACAAAGTTACAAACAAGAAATGAAAAGAATCGGGCTACTGTCTGATACCCATAACTTCCTGGATGATGCCGTTTTCAAACATTTTGAAAAATGCGATGAAATCTGGCATGCGGGAGATTTTGGATCAGCAGAAATAGCAAATAAGCTGAAAGCATTCAAACCCCTCAGGGGAGTGTATGGTAATATTGATGGCTATGATATACGCAGTATCTACCCTGAAAAATTACGGTTTACCTGTGAAGAAGTTAA
>JAHEEX010000051.1 GCA_024640465.1 Sphingobacteriales bacterium
TTCCCCACTATACATTGTACTTTTTCTAAGTCCAGATTTTCTGTCACTTTGTCTATATCCTGGTAAAACTGATAATGTATTTGCCCGATTGGAGAAAAAGGTGATGCATTTTCAATGAGGAGTACAGAATCGTTAGACATGTAATAGCGGTTGTTCATGATCTGTATGGTCAGGTTATAGTCGAAATTATGCATGTATTTGTGCTGATCCATAAAGAATGAATATTTCCGAAGGGCTTTGAGCAGGGGAACGAAATCATATGATTCTGGCACAAAAAGCTGCGTTACATTCCTGCATCCAAGGCCGAAAAAAAGCTGAATATCATCTGCCAGTTTATCCAGGTCTTCTTCTGTTTCGGAACCGTCAAGAATGGCAATGGAAGTCCTGTTTTTGCGGATGATATGAGGAAATTTGGCAAAATATTGTTCAAAATAACGGGCAGAATTATCTGATCCGGTTGCGATATAGGCATCGCAGTTTTTCAGCATTTCAGACAGTTCAATTAAGTCTTTTGTTTTGTGGTTCTTTTGGTGCAGCCATTCTACCAGGTGCTTCAGCAGAATATTATCTTTTGAGGACATTTTTATTTTCTGGCGATGCCCGCTTATGAACACACAAAGAAAGTCCTGAAAGCCAACCAGGGGAATGTTTCCGGCCATAACAAGGCCAATTTTTTGGAGTGGTGTTACCTCGTCTTTTATTTCATATTGAGCTGCCCAGTCGCTAAGTTTACCAGGTGCCAAAAACTGCCGGATGATATTATTTACAGCAATGTCGATAAAAGCCGGAATGAACCAGGGATTCTCCTCTGCTGCCATAAACTTTGCTTTTCGCCACTCGGGAGAATCTTCTAATAAATACTGACCAAGATCAGCCAGTAGGGTAATTCTTTCTGTTAATTTCATTTTTTGGATTTACCTCGCTTTATTTTACCTTTAGAACTGAAAACGAAGCACAAAAGTAAATCCAAATTCAACCCCAAAATTGAAAAGTTATGGCAATCAAGATTACAGAAGAATGTATCAACTGCGGAGCCTGCGAACCAGAATGTCCCAATAATGCTATTTATGAAGGTGGCGTAGAGTGGGCAATGGCAGATGGAACAACGGTTAAAGGATCTTTTACCCTACTCGACGGAACGGCAATTGATTCTGACCAAAAAAATGCGCCTATAAGTAATGATACATATTATATCGTACCCAATAAGTGTACCGAGTGCCAGGGTTTCCATGAAGAACCACAGTGTGCTGCAGTTTGTCCGGTGGATTGCTGTGTACCAGACGAAATGTATGTGGAGACAGTTGAACAATTAATGTCCAAGAAAGAAAGAATGCATATCTGATTAGATAGACGACGCGCAAGCGTCTTGTCCATACGGTGTTTCAAGACCCGTCGGGAGTGAAGGGCAATAAACTTGTGTTTATCCTTCACTTTTTTTTTAATAAAACTAACCGCCATGAGATTTATCTTTCTTGCTCTAATGATGTTTCTTTTATTTTCCTGTGATTTTTCCTTTCGGAAGAATGATGCCCGTATCAAAGCATTGAATGCTATGCAGCAGACCGATGTTGATTTTGCCCAGATGGCAGAGGATAAAGGCTTTCGTAAGGCATTCATGGAATATATGGAGGAGGATGCTATTTTATTGAGGGATAACCATATGCCCATCATTGGTGCCGATGCGGTACAGTATATTTCCAGTATCAATGATTCAAGTTTTACAATCAGTTGGGAGCCGGAGGGAGGAGATGTAGCAGAAGCAGGAGATATGGGTTATACATTTGGTTTGTACCAGCTTAAAACCGAAACCGGAGAACAACGTGGAACCTATATTACCATTTGGCGAAAACAAAAAGACGGCAAATGGAAATATGTTTTGGATGCAGGGACTCAGGGGCTGGAGAATAAAGAATAAGGAATAAAGAATAAAGAATAAAGAAGTTGAAGCTGAATTCACTGATTATAGGGAACAGGTTTTATAGCAAAGTAGTTGCTATGCTGGGCACCCCTCTCTGGAAGAGAGGGGCTGGGGGTGAGTTGGAATAGACATTTACCGCGCTAAGCTTTTGTTAATGTCTTTCTTGCATCTGATTTAACTATTCTTGTATATTTTCATTTTCTTTGCCAAAAGCCAAATACATGCTAAAACCCCAGATTGCTTTTGTTACCGGGGGCTATTCCTCTGAAGCAGTTATATCCTATAAAAGTGCCATTACCATTGAAAACAATCTGGATAAGGATCGGTTTGACGTTTATCGAATTGATATCACACCGGAATCCTGGTTTCATCCTTCAGCAGACGGTCATAATTACCCCATTGACCGAAGCGATTTTACACTTGACCTACCTACAGGAAAAGTAAAGTTTGACGCTGTTTTTATTGGTATACATGGGACGCCCGGGGAAGACGGGAGGCTCCAGGGCTACTTTGATATGGTAGGTTTGCCATATACGTCCTGCGATGCTGCAACATCTGCCATTACTTTTAATAAACGGTATACTGTAGCCGTAGCTGCTTTTTCCGGTATAAATGTGGCAAGGTCCTTGCATCTTTTCCGGCACAGCCCGGTAGCTCCTGCAACCATATCAGCTTCCTTGAAATTGCCGGTATTTGTGAAACCAAATAATGGTGGTTCCAGCATCGGCATGAGCAAAGTGAATGAGGCCGGCGAATTGCAGGCCGCATTGGATAAAGCATTCAAAGAAGACGACCAGGTTCTTGTGGAAGAGTTTATCAAAGGACGTGAATTTACCATCGGTGTATTTAAGAGTGAAGGGAAAGTGGTCACGCTGCCTTTTACAGAAGTAATTACCCATAATGAATTTTTTGACTACCAGGCAAAATATGAAGGTAAATCCCATGAGGTTACTCCCGCGGAGTGTTCTGATGAAATGGCAAAACAGATAAGGGATACAGCTGTAAAAGTATATGAGGTATTTAATTGCCGGGGTATTGTGCGGATGGATTTTATTTACGATGAAATGGTCAATGCACCTTACCTCCTCGAGATCAACACTGTTCCCGGACAAAGCGAAGCCAGTATTGTTCCCCAGCAGGTTAGGGCCAATGGCTGGATACTGAAGGATTTTTATACAAAACTGGTTGAAGAAGCGCTTAAAAACAAATAAGGATAATCCAACATAAAAAGTATAAACGTGTTTGCAGCATTAATGAAACGTCCTTTGTGGATCAATGTTCTCCTTGCATTGGGATTATCTTTACTGGTCCTTTTCCTGTTTTTTCAGACACTGGAATTTTGGACCAACCATGGGGAGTATCTTCGGGTACCTGATGTAAAGGGGAAAAACTACAAAGAAGCAGAAGATTTACTCGACAAAGCCGGATTTGATGTTGTGGTTCAGGATTCTGTTTATTATGATTCCATTGCGCCTCTTGTCATCATCAAACAGTTCCCCGATCCGGATGCAACGGTAAAGGTTAACCGAACTATTTATCTTACCATCAACCGTTCAACTGCCCCGCTCATTAATATGCCCAACCTGGTAGGAATGAGTTTTAGAAATGCAGAACTGGAAATGAGGGCGATGGGTTTGAAACTGGGTGACACAACCTATGTTCCGGATATAGCCAAGAATGCAGTAAAAGATCAGCTAGTTGGAGGTGTAACCCTTAAGCCGGGTACACCTGTTGCCATGGGAACAAAAATTTCACTGGTGCTCGGAGCAGGAATTGGTAATGAAGATATTGCCGTGCCCGACTTATTTGGTATGCCTTATTCAGAAGCACTGATATTACTTGAGTCCAGCGGCATAAACCTTGGAGTGGTGCTTCCGGATGCTGACCTGACGGATACTTTGGCTGGTTTTGTGTATTGGCAGAACCCGGAGCGTATTAATGAAGAACGAAAAATAAACAGGATCAGATCCGGCCAGATGATGGATATAAAGCTAAGCGTAATAAAACCCGAGCGAAAGATTGATTCAACCTTGCTTTCGCCAGAACCGCCAATAAAAAATGATTAATAATTCTAAAATCAAAAATTATGGAAAACATTTCTATTGAAGAAGTCCATCGCAGAATGGAAGCTGGTGAGAAACTCAACCTGGTTGATATGCGGGAGCCGTCTGAAAATGCAGAATTTAATATAGGCGGCATACTTCATCCATTGGGTAAGATCCGTGATTTTGAAATCGACGAATTGGAAGGGCTCAAAGGGCAGGAAGTAATCTGTTATTGCAGAAGCGGAAACAGAAGCGGCCAGGGTGCCATGATGCTTGAAAGCATGGGATTTACGAATGTTAAAAACCTGGTTGGCGGTATGCTTGCCTGGCGGGAAAAGTATTCTGTATAGCTGCAAAGATTAGCAATTTTAAGGTTTTCTCATTAGTATAATTTCGGTTAACATGAAGAATGTATTGTTTGGTATGTTGGCTCTTTCTATTGCTGCCTCAGCATTTATGTTGCATGAAAAGAGCCAGAAAAAAGTATTAAGGCATGCCGTTTTATTTTCATTCAAATCTACTTCTACTGCCACCGATATAAAGACAATAGAAGATGCATTCAGGGCATTACCCGGTAAAATCAAAGAAATTAAAGACTTTGAATGGGGAACGAATAATAGTCCGGAAAACCTGGCACAGGGATTTACGCATTGTTTCTTTGTAAGTTTTACTTCAGAAAAAGACCGGGAAATATATCTTCCACATCCTGATCATAAAGCATTTGTTGCTATTGCCGGGCCACATATAGACAAGGTATTGGTACTTGATTATTGGGCACAGAAATGATTGGTTAGCTGTAATTATGCACATCTGTAATAAAAAAAACCTGCCAGGCAGTTTTTTTTATCAAGCGTTTCAAATTGCCCGCTTATTTAATTTTCAAATCCTTTTCCGCTCTTTCAAGCATCAGTTGGGTAAGGTCTTTACTGAATTTTTCAATGCTGGAAGGATTGTATGTTTCCGTTTGTACAGACCAGATCATATTTTCTGATGCTACATCAAACAAGTCGCCTTCCATGAAATAAGTCTTGTCGGTAGTATAATATCCCGGATCATACATCATGGGTGACCAGTAATTGTAATAACCCCGGTAACCGTAACCATAACCTGGGAAAGGCGCATACATGCTTGCTCCTGGTACATATCTTGTTTCACTTTGTTTGTCCACCAATGTTACCGTAAATATAAGGTCGCAACCCAGTTCCCTGATTTTAGCGAGCATAACATCTTTATCAGGTGATGTTTCTTTGGTAAAAGTTGGCCGGAAAACATCCTGGCTCTTAACTACCTGGTATCCCTTTGACTGTGCAGCCGCGGCCATTTCATCCTCCAGGGTGATCTTGACTTTTTGGTTGCTCGACATGGAAGAGATAAAAATTTTCGTATATTTTTTCTCAGCTTTGAAATTGGGGTTTTTCCAGGATGATGTAACTTTTTGTGAAGGGCCGCAGGAAAGTAGCAATAAACTTATTGCCAGGATCCCGGCAAGGTTTTTATGAAGGTTTTTCATGTCCGTATTTTTTAATGTGGCTATAACACAAAATTACTTCATAAATCCCTGTATTAATTTAAATACAAGTGGATTTAACAATGTGTAATGTATTACCATTTTAAATTAAGGCCCAGCATAAAATTTGTACCTGCCATCGGATAATAGTTATTGGCATCAATAAGCTGACCGCCATACTGGTATGAATATGTATAGCCATTAGGCTCATATTTTGCATTAAACAGGTTGTTAACCTGAGCGATAAAGGCAATTTCCCTGACCCATTTTAATGTCAACCGGTAATTGATCCGAAGGTCCTGTGTATAATAGGGATCAAGGCTGCGGTTTTTTCGGGACGTATTATCGAGATACTGCCTGCTCACATATTTACCTGGTAAAGCAAGTTCAAGGTTTTTAACAGGTGTAAAAACCAGGGTCGCCGCCGCCGTTATGGAAGGTGAAAATGAGATATCAGTTTTGTCGAATGTCTCAGACTTCTGGCCCCCATTATCATAATCGTCATAAAAAGAAGTAAACCCGATTACCTTATTTTCGCTTAGTGTTAAGTTGGCTTGTGCGGTGAACCAGTTTGCAGGTTTAAGGAATCCCTGTAATTCCAGGCCCATCCTATAGCTTTCCGGAATATTTGTTCTTGTATACGCACCTACATCATTAATCTGGCCAGTTAGCACCAACTGATCCTTATAACGCATATAATATGCCGTTACTCCCCATCCCATTCCGGGTTTTCTTTTTTCCAGGCCCAGTTCTATATTATTGAGGTGTTCTGGTTTTGGCTGTTGCGTAGTACCTGCTTCAAAATCATCCCTGTTGGGTTCTTTATTTGCTACGGCCCAGGATAAGTAAGCCTGGCCGTTTTTGAGTTTATAGCTTACCCCAAGTTTTGGATTGAGGAAATTCCACTGTTCATTAATGCGCAGTGTTGGATTGTTTCGAAATCCATTGATGGTATAATCTACATAGCGATACTGTAAATCTGCAAAGAATGATAATTTTCGTCCCGTATTTTGTTGCCATTTAACATACATGTTGAGGTCATTTTTATTGGCATCAAGATCATACCAGCGGTAATCTTTTTCAATCCCCCCTTCCCGGGCCCATATGATCTCTCCGTAATGATTGCCTAAGTACCTGCTTCCGCCACCACCGGCAATGATCTCTTTTTTGTCATCTTTGTACTGCAGAGAAAAAGTTTGACCAAAGAAGTGATTGTCCAGCCAAAGTTGCCGCACAAGATCTGTTTCATACGTGGTATCCAGTCCACTTATCGGGTATGCAATACCGTAATCATTATAATCCTGGCCTGCTTTGTATTGTTCATAATAACCTTTTCCCCTTGTATAAAATAATGCTGTTTGAAAACTCAGCTTATCCGTAAAACGGTGATTGAAAAACAACTGGTAATGTGTTTGCTGGTAATTATCTGTTTCATTTTCATAAGGTGTTCCGGGCTTTTCTGTACCTGCGGGATTGAATGTCCGGTTTGTTTGCAATAATTCCTCCGGTACTCCGTACCATGCCTGGTAGGTTTTTTCCTTTCCTGAGAAAACGTTAAAACGAAGAGATGTCCGGTCATTTAGGTATGCACCTGAAATATAAAAAGATTTCAGGTCGCTGCTGGCGCGGTCTATATAACCATCACTGCTGATGCGGGATAGCCTGGCATCAAGGGTGAAATGATCTTTTAATAAACCTGTCCCCAGGCTGAGCGTGTTTTTCCAGGAATTGAAAGAGCCAAAGCTGTTATTCAATTCTGCATAAGATTCGTCGCGGGTATCGTTGGTGGCCAAATTGATCGTTGCGCCAAAAGCCCCTGTTCCATTGCTGCTGGTACCAACTCCTCTTTGAACCTGGATACTGTTGACGGATGAAGAAAAATCAGGCAGGTTTACAAAGAAAACACCCTGTGACTCCGCATCATTATAGGGGATGCCATTCAAAGTAATGTTTATACGGGTGGCATCGGTTCCCCTGATCCTGATTCCCGTGTATCCAATACCGTTACCTGCGTCTGCGTTCACCACAACGGATGGGGTTTGATTCAACAGGAAAGGGAGGTCCTGACCCAGGTTATTCTTTGCAATCTCTTTTGCATAGATTGTTGTTTGGGTAAACGGGTTTTTTTCACCAGCCCTTACCGCTCTGATCTCAATGGGTGCCATCAGGCTGTTTTGTTTCTGTAGGCGTATGACCCAGTTGGCCTGACTGGCAGACAGGCTGGTATCCAGGCTTTTAAAACCAATGGAACTGATGATTACGCGATAGGTACCGGTAGAAAGCTTTGGGAAATAAAAGCGCCCCTGTTCATCGGCTACGGCCGATTGTCCATTGGATAATTCAATGTTTGCTGCAGGAATTCCGGTTGTTGAATCCGACTGTAAAATTTGTCCTCTTACGGCAACCTGTGCCTGGAGGAAGGATAACTGAGCAAAAAAAGCTACAGTTAGTGTAAAAAAGTACTTTTTCATTACTGTTTTGATGATTAGACCGGGTTTCTCACTGGCCCGGTCAGGTTCATAAAAACAGGAAAGGAGAGAAGTGAGGCTCTTACCTTCCCTGCGCAGGCATTACCCTGATCAGGTTCTACGGGTTTAATCTCAGCCCCAGGCCATTTTACGGCAGGGAGCACCCCGAGGAACAATTAACTATGGCCGGTTTGCGGTTTTGTAATCCGGCAATGCAAAAATAAACCAATTTTTTTAAGATAGGTTGTAACTTTTTTTAATGCTGGTGCGTATCACACAAAACTACTATTGTATGAAAGGTTGGATATTGGCCATTTGGTTGCTTAGCCTGGTTATGATTTCTAAAGGACAGGAGAAAAAAGTTGTATTGGACCCTAATGCCCAAAAAAGGGAAGTTGGGAGTTTTACCGGTGTTAAAGTTTCCGGATCTATCGAACTCATTTTATCGCAGGGGCCGGAAGATAAAGTTGCCATTAGTGCAGCAGAAGCCTCGGATGTTGAAAAAATTGAAACAGAGGTACGTGGCGGTATTTTGTATATCCAGTTGAAAGACAGGAAAAACTGGTGGTCGGATCAATGGAATACCATGAACAAAAAATTCAAGGCATATGTATCCGCAGCCGATATTCGTTCAATTGAAAGTGCCGGTTCAGGGAGTATTCAAATTGTGGGTACTTTAAAATCAGATGACCTGGAACTGGAGGTAGCCGGGTCAGGAAATATAAAAGGATCAATTGATGTGGAAAACCTGGAACTGGTACAAAGCGGTTCTTCTAATATTCGGTTGTCTGGAAAAGCTATAAAAGCAGAATTTAATTGCAGCGGCTCCGGGAATATACAATCCCCTGATCTCTTGATTGATTATTGTGAAGTTAACATCAGTGGTTCTGGTAATGCTGATCTGACAGTTGAAAAAGAACTGTCAGGATCGCTTAGTGGTTCTGGTAATATCCGGTATAAGGGAAATGCAGAAGTCACAGAAAAGAGTATTTCCGGTGTTGGGAAAATCAAAAAAGTATATAATCCCTGAGCAATTGTTGTTTCCATTAAGTCCGTTTTTTAACATAATAGAAAATAAAATATATGAAAAAGATAATTTGGTTTTGCTTCATTTTTTTTGCGGGGGTTCAAATTAAGGCACAGGATAAGGTGGTTGTAAATGACCCTAATGCTCAGTTACGCCAGGTATCGGGATTCAATGAGATTTCAGTATCCGGAGGCATTGACCTTTATTTATCACCTGATGAAAAGGAAACAGTTGTTGTAAGTGCAAATGATAACCGTTATCGCGATAAGATAATCACCCGTGTAGTTGATAACAGGCTCGAAATTTTTTACGACAATAAGGGTAATATGCGCTGGCCGGATAATATGAAATTAAAGGCATACGTATCATTCAAAACTTTGCAGAAATTAAAAGCATCAGGGTCTTCTGATGTTTATGTAAATGGTGTGATCAAGTCGGAGAAACTGGATATCAGTCTCTCTGGTTCCAGTGATTTCAAAGGTGCAATAAGCGTGGGTGACTTACTATTAAACCAAAGTGGCAGTTCAGATTCCCGTATCAGTGGAAGTGCTGATCGGGTGAAGATCGACGTTAGCGGTGCCAGTGATGTAAAGGGTTATGAAATGGAAGTTAATTATTGTGATGTGGAAGCTTCCGGTGCTTCAGATATTCAGATAACAGTGAATAAAGAATTGAGCGCCAGGGCAAGTGGGGCGAGTGATATTTATTATAAGGGAAGCGGGTTGATCAGGGAGGTTAAGTCAAGTGGGTCGAGTTCCGTGACTAGAAAAGGATAGCTTCACCGCAAAGAAACTCCGCCTTCGCCATTCAAAGTTGTAGCATTAAGAAAGACTTAGTGGCTTCAGCGTGCAAGTTAGAACGCAAAGAAAAAGGCCCTGAAATGGGGCCTTTTTTTGTTGCGAAGGGGAGGATCGAACTCCCGACCTTCGGGTTATGAGCCCGACGAGCTACCGCTGCTCTACTTCGCGATGTGGGCGCAAAGGTAGCTTTTCTAAAATAAACATCCAAACTATTTTTAGACCTTTACCTTTGCATAAGCAATATGAAGTCTGGATTTGTAAATATTTTCGGGAAGCCCAATGCCGGGAAAAGTACCCTGGTTAATGCCCTCGTAGGGGAGAAACTGGCCATTGTTTCACACAAATCGCAAACCACCCGGCACCGCATACGCGCCTTCCTGAACGGGCCTGATTACCAGATCATTTTTTCCGATACGCCCGGTATCATTCAGCCTGAATATAAACTGCATGAAAGAATGATGCAGGCCGTGAGGAGCAGTCTGGAAGATGCAGACCTGGCCATATTGTTGTTTGATGCCAGGCAGGCACCGGAAGAAGCAGATGCTGTTTTTTCGCAGTTGAGATTAAAAGTGCCTTCTATTGTTGTAATCAATAAAATTGACCTCGTAAAACCAGCGGTGGTGGAGAAGGCCATGGCATTTTTCAGTGAGAAAAAATATTGCAGGGAACTCGTGGTTATTTCAGCACTTAAAAAAGATAACCTTGATGCATTAATGGAAATTATCCTGAGATACCTTCCGGAAGGAGAGCCTTTCTTCGACCAGGATGATTTAACGGATATGCCTACACGCTTTTTTGCGGGTGAGATTATCCGTGAAAAAATCTTTGAGTTATACGAACAGGAATTACCTTACCAGACTACTGTACAGATCAGGGAATTCGCAGAAAAGCAAACGCTTGTTAAAATAACTGCGGATATCATTGTTCAACGCGAATCTCAAAAGGCCATTATCCTTGGGGAAGGCGGCAAAATGATCAAACGTTTAGGTACCGATGCCAGGAAGGACATTGAAGCATTTCTCGGGTCAAAAGTTTTCCTCGAACTATTTGTAAAAGTAAGGCCAGGATGGCGGGATAATGATCTTCATTTGAAAGAATTCGGCTATACTTAGATTTTTTCAATCCTTTTTTCAGATTCAGTAATTTATTGTAAATTTTGATCTAATCCCGAGGTTTATGCAAGTGAATAAAGAAACCCTGGTTGTACTTTGCTGTTTATTATTTTATTCGATTCAAGACTATGCCCAGGGCAATCCTGCAGGAGGCGGCTATTTACCAGATCTCACTGGTGCAAAATTTACACTGGCAGTTCATGAAATAAATTTTGAAGGGGTGGGTTCGGGCGGCCAGCGGCTGAATTATGATCAAATCAAGGGCAGCCCATTCTGGAAGGATGAGTTTTCAATCGCTTCACTATATTCCTATGATAATCTCATGTTGGGGAAGGCCAGGGTGAAGATGAATTTTCTGACCAATGAAATTTATTATCTCGATAAAGAAAACCGTGAGCTGGTGGCACCCAGGGAAATTGTGAGCAAAGTGGTTATTCATCCATCCTCTGACACATCAAAAAAACTTACGGTATTCAGGATCAGCCCGGCTGAAATTTTCCTTAATGATAAGCCGGTAAATGAATATGTGCAGGAACTCAATGATGGCGACCTCAAACTGATGAAACTTACCCGCAGAAAAGTTGGATCGGCAGATTCCCTTTTCGGCACGATGAAGCGCTATTTTTTTACTACGGATGAGTATTATTTTGTATCGTATAAACGAAGCATCAATCATGTGAAAAAAATGAGCAGGGAAAGCATTTTGGCTTATGTGCCGGCCTCATCCGGGTATGATAAATGGATTTCGGATAATAAAATCAATTTCAAGAAAGAGGATGATATTGTCCGCTTTTTCAATTATTATAATCAGCAGCAGGCCATTGCCAGATAATCCGGTAAATAGTTGATTATTGCCCCAATGAATGTATGATACTCTGGGCCAGGGGCATACCTTTATTTTTACCCTCCCTTTTTTGACGTAACTTTGCACCCGTAAAAGAAAGTAGTATATGCCGGGATTCACTGTCGCGATCGTAGGAAGGCCAAATGTGGGGAAAAGCACGTTTTTTAACCGTTTGCTGGAAGAAAGGAAGGCTATTGTGGAAGATATGCCCGGGGTTACCCGAGACAGGCAATATGGCGTAAGTGAGTGGAATGGCAAGTATTTTAACGTCATTGACACCGGTGGATTCGTTCCTGGTGGTACAGAAGCTTTTGAAAAAGAGATCCGGCAGCAGGTAATGATTGCCGTAGAGGAGGCAAATGCCATTGTTTTTATGGTAGATGCTGCAACCGGTATTACGGATTTTGATAATACCATGGCCGATATCCTGAGAAAATCAACCAAACCCGTTTTCCTGACGGTAAATAAAGTTGATAACAGTAAAAGACTCCTTGAGGCCGCTGAGTTTTACAGCCTGGGCTTTGATAAGATATTTTTCCTTTCATCCATTTCAGGTAGCGGAACAGGTGAACTTTTGGATGAAATTGCCGAACTCATACCACCGGAACCGGAAGAAGTTATCGGGGAACTGCCCAAATTTGCCATCATCGGTCAGCCCAATGTGGGTAAATCATCCCTCCTGAATGCCCTGGTTGGTACAGAAAGGACCATTGTAAGCGATATTGCCGGTACCACCCGCGATACCATTCATACACATTACAAGTTATTCCAGAAAGAATTTATTTTAATTGATACGGCCGGTATCCGTCGCAAGGCTAAAGTGCAGGAAGACCTTGAGTTTTTCTCGGTGATCAGGGCCATTAAAGCGGTTGATGAAGCTGATGTTTGTTTGTTACTGATTGATGCAGAAAAAGGGATTGGCCAGCAAGACCTGAATATATTTTCACTTGCTTCAAAGAAAGGTAAAGGCATGGTTTTGCTGGTGAATAAATGGGACCTGGTAGAGCGTGAAACAAACACTGCCCGGGATTATGAAAAAGAATTAAGATCGCGTCTGGCTCCTTTCAATGACGTTCCAATTATATTTATTTCCGTCAAGGAAAAAACAAGGATTTTTAAAGTCATTGAAAGCGCACTTGAGGTATATGAAAACAGACAGCGTAAAGTGCCCACTTCCAGGCTGAATGATGTAATGCTAAAAGCCATCGAATCTTATCATCCGCCCGTTGTTCGAGGGAATTCCATTAAAGTAAAATATATCACACAACTGCCAACTGTTGTACCCAGTTTTGCATTTTTCTGCAATTACCCCGATGATATCAAAACCCCTTATCGTAACTACCTGGAAAACAAGTTGAGGGAGAATTTTAATTACCGCGGTGTACCAATACGGATATTCTTTAGAAAGAAATAGGTAGTCTTTTTTATCTTTTTTATTTTTTAACAGGGCATATCAGCGTAATTTCGCGCCACATTTAAAAAATTAAATAAAGAAGAATGAAAAAAGTATTTGCCATTATCGCTATTGCTGCAATGTTTGCTGCATGCAATAACGCTGCTGAAACCACAGAAACTAAAGTTGAAGAAGCTGCTGCTACAGTAGACAGCGCTGCCAAAGCTGTATCAACAACTGTTGACAGCACTGTTGCTAAAGTTGATTCTACAGTTGGTGCTGCAGTAGATACTGCCAAAGCCGCCGTAAAAGAAACAGTAAAAGACGTTAAAGAAGCTGTAAAACACTAAGAGGTTTGCACTTTTAAAAATACAGCCCTGCCATTGGCGGGGCTTTTTTATTTAATTGCGAAGAAACGAAGTATACAAAACGAATTGCATTTAATTAATCCCTGATCGATCTTGACAATGCAGTTAACTTTTTCTGGTAATCAATCAGTTCTTCTTCTTTCAATTTTATAAAACTGTTCTCTGATAACTTTCCAACCACTTTATCCATTTCTGCATCATTTTCAAAGACCATTTTGCGGAATGGATTTGTATAATCTTTCCTGCGGGATGAAATGATGCCTTCCAGGATCCATTTCTTCGTTTCCAATGTTTCCGCAATAAGTTCTTTCAGTGTGGATTTGTCAAAATTCTTTTTAGACAATACACCCAGTTCTATCAGTGACGCGATGGCATGTTTTAATTTCTGATCGGGATACTGCAAAGACTGTAATTCATAATGATGATGAATGTCGTTCCAGCTTTTAATTTTTCCGTTATGTATATTTTCCCTGATTTTTTCAAATGCTGAAGTTGGGATGAGTTGACCACCGATATTGATCCATTGGCTTCTGTTTGGAGAAGACGGAATGGTTTTTTTTATTTCTGAGATTTGCTTAATTCCGGATGCCAGCAGGAAATTTATTAGATACTCCAGGCCATAGAACCGTATCATTTTTTTATACAAATTATATGCTCTGGATGCTTTCAGTATTATTGTCTTCCGGTTGTTGTTTTCAAATCCATCTGCAAGGATCTCCAGGTCTTTTAATTCAGCACTGTCAGCTTCGAGGAGTTCTTTTCCTAATTGGCTGACCTGTTCCTTATTTGCCGGAATTTTTTTACCATATTTTTTCAGGTATGCAATACCGGTAGTATGAGTGAGTATTTCCAATGCATCAAACATTTCATTAATACTGTCTGGTGCAAATGAATCCATTTCAAGGTTCTGGATTTTTTCTTTCCGCAGGTCCCTGTTCTTGTATTTCCATTCGTTACGGCAAAGAGCAAAGAAATTATACATGAACCAATAAGCGGGCATTACCTGTAATTGGTTTTTAGCAAGGTCCTGGCTGACCAGTGAGAAGGGCAGGGGGATATTTAATTCTGCCGGGTAATCTCCTTTTGCGATCATCATAAAACTGGCGAATTTGGAATTGTGTTTCAGGCTCACACAGAGGCCTGGCCAGAAGCCCCTTCCGGCAACGAGTTCTCCATCGGCACCACGTGAATTATGGTTGGAGCCAATGGTAGCCCCGGCGGCCATATTAGATTGGCCCATAACCATCGATGCACAGAGGAAAGAATTGTTATGGTGCTGTTCGTGAAATGGGTAGATGAGTGAATTTAATACTTCGCAACAGGAAATGGTGGAATTATTGCCCAGGTATGAATTGATCAACCGCGCACCATATTTAAGTTGAGAATGGGAGGCCATAAAAAAACGAACAGCTTTTACACCATAAAAAACCCGGCAGCCTTCACTGATGATGCCATTGACAAGTTCACAGCCTTCGCCTACCTGTGATTTTGCATCGGGTGCACTTTTTATGGTTACATTCTTTATTTTATTGGCGCCTTTCAGGTATGCATCTGTTCCTATCCATACATCTTTAATGATCTTACAGTTTTTGATGACGCTGCGATCGCCGATCTTTCCATAATAACCGCGTTGGGGGTTGAACTTTTTATCGGTGAATTCTTTAAACTTCGATAATAGTTTTTCATCATCACGGTATTTGGCCCATAAGTAAGCATCGCCGGGAAGCATTCCGTTAAACGGGAGTATACTTCTGCCGGCATTTTCATTACATACCTCCAGCCAGATCCTGGTTGATTCTTTCTCACCTTCTTTTAAAACACCGTTCCCAAATTTTGCTGTGGATGTAGTGGCCAGTTCATTGACGTTTACAATCATCACATCATTTCCAATAACATAGTGCGATAAATAATTTACATTATCGATTACGATATTGTCGCCAAGGTCGCTGCTGATGATGGTACTATTGTACAAACCAACCGGCATGCGCAGGTTATGGAACTCCAGGTACCATGGCTCAAGTTTTCCAATCCGTACAAGACCGAAAAATTTACAGTTTTTTACCAATTCGGGATTAAAGGCATCAGAAACCAGTATCTTATTCCAGTCGTCAGATGTATTATTATTCCTTACAAGAGATTCAATTTCAAAAGCCGATAGTTGCCTGTATTGAATATCGGTACGGTTCTGGCTGTTCCGGAGATGGTATTCCGTTTTGCCTTTTGGCAAAAATTCCGGTGCTATAAAATCGTAACCTATTGAATGAATGGGCCTTTTCTGGATGATGTTCATGTTTACTCCTGTTTGATAACACCGATATGCATTCACAGACCGGTAAACGATTAGCTTATTCTACGGTGACGCTTTTGGCAAGGTTGCGTGGCTTATCTACATTAAGCCCTTTGTACACGCCAATATAATAAGCGAGCAGCTGCATGGGGATTACATTAAGCATGGGTGCTACAATTTCATCGCAAACAGGCACCACCATAACATCATCTGCCATTTTGGTAATGGTTTCATCGCCTTCAGAAATAACAGCCAGTACCATTCCTTTGCGTGCTTTGATCTCCTGCATGTTGCTGATGATCTTTTCGTGATAAGCATCTCTGGTTGCTACAAAAACAACGGGCAGTGTTTCATCTACAAGTGCTATCGGGCCGTGTTTCATTTCTGCGGCAGGGTAACCTTCTGCATGGATATAAGAGATCTCTTTTAATTTTAGTGCGCCTTCCAGGGCAACCGGAAAATTATATCCCCGACCGAGGTATAGAAAATCGCGCGCATCGGCATATTTCTCTGCTATCTTTTTGATGTTCTCAGTTTGCTCGAGTATCACCTGCACTTTTTCAGGGATATCATGTAGTTCTGTCAGCAGGTGCAGGTATCTTTTTTCATCAATAGTGCCTTTTTCTTTGGCGAGCTTTAAAGCGATCATCGTTAGCACGGCTAATTGTGCTGTAAAAGCCTTGGTACTGGCCACGCCAATTTCGGGCCCGGCGTGCGTGTAGGCGCCGGCGTGAGAAGTGCGTGCGATAGACGAGCCTACTACGTTTAGTACGCCAAATATCAACGCCCCCTGTTCTTTAGCTTTTTCAATGGCCACAAGTGTATCCGCCGTTTCACCACTTTGTGAGATGGCAATGATCACATCACCTTTATGGATAACCGGGTTTCTGTACCGGAACTCAGACGCATATTCCACTTCCACAGGAATCCGGCAGAGTTCTTCAAATATATATTCAGCAACGAGGCCTGCATGCCAACTGGTGCCGCAGGCTACCATGATGATTCGGTTTGCGTTTTTTAGTTGTTCAATATGCTGCTCCACACCGCTCATCAGGATCTTGCCGGAACTTATGTCGAGCCTTCCCCTCAGGCAATCGTAAATGGTATGGGGTTGTTCAAATATCTCCTTGAGCATGAAATGCTCATAGCCGCCTTTTTCAATGGCTGCCAGTTCCATATCGAGCTTCTGAACATATGGTGTCAGCTTTTCATTGCCGAGATTTTTCAGGATCAGTTCATCGGGCTTGATGATGGCGAGTTCATAATCGTTCACATACACTACTTCTTTTGTGTATTCGATGATGGGAGATGCATCCGATGCGAGATAATGTTCGCCTTTACCAATGCCTATAACCAGCGGGCTTCCTTTGCGGGCAGCGATAAGTGTGTCCGGGCTTTCCGTGTCCAATATAACGATCACATAAGCCCCGGTAACCCTGCGAAGTGCAATTCGTATGGCTTCTTCGAGCGTGCAATGATTATTTTCCCTGATATCATCAATGAAATGAAGCAGTACTTCCGTATCTGTATCGCTGGAAAAAGAATATCCTTTATTGGCCAGTTCCTGTTTGAGTTGGCCATAATTTTCAATGATGCCGTTGTGGATCATCGCCAGTTTGCCACTTGCAGATCGGTGTGGGTGTGCATTTCGGTCGCTGGGCTCACCATGGGTTGCCCAACGGGTATGGCCAATGCCTATATGGGCATGCAGGTCTTTGCCTACCAGGCTTTCTTCGAGGTCGGCCACCATGCCTTTTTTCTTATACACTTTGAGCTCGTCTGATAAAAGGGCAACACCTGCACTGTCGTATCCCCTGTATTCAAGCCTTTTGAGTCCTTTCAGAATGACAGGGTAGGCTTCCTTTGGACCAACATAGGCAACAATTCCACACATAGAAATATTTTGAGTTAGATGATCAGCAATTAATCAGCAATATTATTAAATAAAATGATGTAAGGCCGCGCGTAAAAGCAATTTAGCCGATTTAACCATTCTTTCAGAGCAAAAGCCCTTTAAGAAAAATATAGGCCACAGAAAAGTAAATGATCAATCCGGCAACATCAACAAGTGTGGCTACAAAAGGCGCAGACGAAACCGCCGGATCAGCACCTATTTTTTTTAAGAGGATGGGCAGCATGGAACCGGTAAGGGTGCCCAGCATTACCACCCCCAGCAGGGAGCAACCCACCGCTAAGGCTACATAGATATAATGTTGTCCATATATATCAGGGAAAAACTGCGACCAAACCATGATCCTTGAAAAACCGATTATTCCCAGTACTGAACCCAATAATAGACCGGACATGATTTCCCTTTTCATGACCCTCCACCAGTCGGTAAGACTGATTTCTCCCACAGCCATTGCCTGGATGATCAGGGTAGAGGCCTGTGAGCCACTGTTACCACCACTGGAAATGATGAGGGGAATAAACAACGCCAATACAACGGCTTTCTGGATCTCATTTTCATAATAACCCATAGCCGTTGCCGTAAGCATTTCTCCTATAAAGAGTACAATCAGCCATACCGCCCTTTTTTTAAAAAGTTTTAAAATGGGAATTTCCAGGTATGGTTCATCCAGTGCTTCCGTACCACCCATTTTTTGCATGTCTTCACTGAATTCTTCATTGGCTACCCATAGTACGTCATCGATCGTAACTATTCCCAGCATGAGATTATGATCATCTACAACGGGAAGGGCTACCCGATTATTCATTTTAAATACCTGGTTGGCGGATTCCTGGTCGTCTTTTACATTCAGGGCGATATATCTCCCGTCTACCAGTTCGTGTACCATTTTTTCCGGTGGGGCCAGCAGGAACTCCCTGATCCTGACGTCATCCACCAGTTGTCCCATTTTATTGATCACATAGATTACATCAATGGTTTCACTGTCTTTTCCAAACTGCCGGATATGATCCAGTACATCCTGTGTTGACCAGTCTTCTTCAACAGAGAGATAATCTGTGGTCATCAGCCGGCCTACACTTCCTTCCGGATAGCCCAGCAGGGCGAGGGTAATTTTTCTTTCTTCGGGATTCAGCAGTTTGATGAGTTCCCGGACCACTTCATTGGGGAGTTCTTCCAGGAAAGCTGTACGATCATCTGAAGGCAGTTCATTCAGTAATTCGGCCGTTTTAAGCGGGGGAAGATTTTGAATAATATCTTTTTGTGCTGAGAGGTCCAGGATTTTGAAAGTGCCTGCTGCGCGGTGAACTGCCAGACTGGAAATGATCTGGGCGGCATAATCTTCATTTTCGCTGATCAGTTCTGCTACATCACTGATATTCTGGCTATTGAGGAAATCCTGGATATGAAGTTTATTATCTTCCCGGATGACTTCTTCAAACTGTTCCTGCAAACTGAGCGATTCTATATCTATTGCCATGAACCGGAATTTGTGCTAAATTAAATATTGTTTTGCTTTATCCTTAATTTGACTTTATATGATTCAGCCTTACCTGACGATAGTTGACACCCCAAAGAGAGGGCGTGGAGTTTTTACCAGTGAAAAGATTGCAGCCGGTACCATCATAGAGGTTTCACCGGTAATCGTTATGGGGCCTGAAGAGAGGGTATTACTTGACCAGACCCGACTTCATGATTATATTTTTGAATGGGGGGCAGATAAAAAACATTGTTGCATGGCGTTGGGTTATATTCCGGTGTATAACCATTCCGGGTTATCCAATTGTGAATATGAAATGGATTATTCAACCGAATCCATTACGATTAAAGCGATGAAGGATATTCCGGCGGGAGAAGAACTGTTCATCAATTATAATGGAGATTGGAACGACCCTTCCCCGGTATGGTTTGATCTGATAGACTGATTTCTGTGATCAGAAAAGGATGC
>JAHEEX010000052.1 GCA_024640465.1 Sphingobacteriales bacterium
TCTGGCGTATGCCCTTCACCTCCATAAAAAGTTTGAAAAGAATATTCCCCGAAAGTAAAAACAGTATCCCCGGATAAAATAAATGATGCGCGCCTTCCATTACGCTCTTTACATAAATCATCTGTCTTGCGGGTTGAATACGTTTTTATCCCATGCTTTTTATAGTACTCAAGCCCACCGGTTCTGTCTTCATGCGAATGCGTAGCAATACACATGACTACTTGCTTATTATGCCTCAATTTAATACTGTCCAGTAAGGGCTGAAATTGAGTGCTGTCCCAGGGGGTATCGATCATAACTACTCCATTTTGAGTTACGAGGTACATACCGTTAGATGGAAAACGATTCCCTTTATAAACCTGACAGGTAGTGAATATGTAAAAATCACCTGTTAGTTGACTGATGGAAAGCTGTTCATTTGCTTTTTGTGCCAATGTTGCAACAGGAATAGAAATAAAAAGAAAGATGGTTTTTATAATATGCTTCATAAAGTCACTAAAAAATTTAAAAAATATAAATATTGCAACCAGATTGATACCTTCAAAAACAAAAACCAATGCTATCTAGTAAAGTGAAATATATTGACCATAAACTGAAGTTTATTTGAAGGTTTCGGACAGGATTTTTGATTTCAATTATTGATACTTTACCTTACTCCTTCAACACTAAAAATACCTTTCATCCGTTATAATAGCCTGTTAATAACCAATGTGTTAAATCATAAAATTGGAAAGTTTAACCTCAAAAAAGAAATCAGGTAAGAAAATATAGCACCATAGAGCACATATTTGATTACATCTTCTTCATTTTTAAATAGTTATGTCTAATTTTGAATTTTGAACGCTGCATAGACCCTCTGTAATAAACCCAATGTAATATGGCCCAGAAATCACCTTATTTTTCTATTGTTTCACCGGTTTACCGTGCAGAATTGCTGGTTGACCTTTTGGTTGAAACTATTGTCAAAGAAGTGAGCCAGATTTCTGAGGACTTTGAGATCATTTTGGTAGACGATGGAAGTCCGGATAATTCATGGGAGAAAATGGAGCAGATTGCACATGCAGATAAGCGGGTTAAAGCCCTACGTCTCAGCAGAAATTTTGGACAGCATTATGCCATCACAGCAGGATTGGATGCAGCTAAAGGGGAGTGGATTATAGTTATGGACTGCGACCTGCAGGATAAGCCTTCTGAAATCAAAAAGTTGTATAAAAAAACCAAGGAGGGATATGATATTGTTCTTGCACAAAGGATTCAGCGCCAGGATAAATTCTTAAAGCGTTTTTTATCAAAGACTTTTTACCGGGTACTCAGTTATATGACCGGTGTTAAACAGGATGCCAGTATCGCCAACTTCGGCATATACCATTATAAAGCTGTGGATGCAATGAAACTTTTGAGGGAACCAATCCGCTATTTCCCTTCAATGGTTAATTGGGTAGGTTTTAAGAAAACTACTGTTCCCATTGAACATGGAGCAAGGGAGGTTGGTTCAAGTAATTATAATTTCAAAAGGCTGGTTAAACTGGCCATGGATATTATGCTGGCATCTTCCGACAAGCCGCTGAAAATTACTGTAAAACTTGGCTTTTATATTTCTGCTTTATCTTTTATTTATGCCATTTATACCGTTATCAGGGCATTGAGGGGAGAGATCGAAGTTCTCGGTTATGCAAGTCTGATAGTATCTGTATGGCTGTTAAGTGGCATCATCATCATGCTTTTGGGTGTTGTAGGTCTCTATGTGGGTAAATCCTTTGAAGGGATCAAGAACAGGCCAATTTACGTTATCAGCGAAAAAATAAATGCCGAATGAACCAGGTGGCTGATTTCAAATCTTTAGACTGGGATAGTTCTTTTTTGGGTATTTCAACAGGAATGATCACCCGTCAAAATCTCACTGAAATTGAAATTGGAAACATCCTTGAAAAAATGAAAATGGATGGTTACCACCTGGTATATTATCCCGCTGCCTATAAAATTGAAAGAACCCTTGTTAATCGATTTAACGGTATAATGGCAGACGAAAAAATTACCTTTACTAAGACGATTGGCAAAATAACAAGGCAAGAAACAGATGATCATATAATTTCATATGCGCACAAAAATGTGTCGCCCGAATTGCTTGACCTTGCCTGGGAAAGTGGCATTTATTCAAGATTCAATGTTGACCCGCATTTTAAGAACAACGAATTCCGGCAATTGTATAAAACCTGGATTGAAAGGTCGGTTAACAGGGAAATCGCAAAAGATGTTCTTATTTACAAAGATGGACCTTCCATTGGCGGAATGATCACATTGGGCGAAAAAAACAATAAAGGGGATATAGGCCTGGTTGCAGTGGCTGAATCTGCACGTGGGAAAGGCATCGGGAAAAAACTGATGACAGCGGCAGAGAATGCATTTCGGGATATGGGATACAATGAGGTTCAGGTTGTAACGCAAGGTGTTAATGTACCCGCTATGAACCTTTATCAAAGCTGTGGCTATACTATTGATGAACGCTTATTTTATTATCATTTTTGGCTTTAACAAGGAATAACTCCGTATGAATATACCTTTTAACAAACCTTATCTCACAGGAAAAGAAGGCCATTATATTTACCAGGCTGTATTGTCTGGTAAGATTTCAGGTGATGGTGTTTTTACAAAAAAATGCCATGCATTTTTCGAAAAAACATTTGGATTTAAAAAAACATTGCTGACGACATCCTGTACCGATGCCCTGGAAATGGCGGCATTGTTGATAAATATTGAACCCGGTGATGAAGTGATATTGCCTTCTTACACTTTTGTTTCCACAGCCAATGCATTTGTACTTCGTGGTGCCAGGCTTGTATTTGTAGATAGTGGCCGGGATAATCCAAATATGGACGTGTCAAAAGTAGAAGCATGTATCACACCAAAGACCAAAGCGATTGTACCGGTGCATTATGCCGGAATTGCAGTAGATATGGATCCGTTGCTGGAACTGGCCAGTAAACATAATTTATTTATCATAGAAGACGCGGCACAGGCTATTGATTCTTATTATAAAGGAAGACCCCTTGGAAGCATCGGCAATATGGCTGCTTTTTCTTTTCATGAAACCAAAAATATTATGGCGGGCGAGGGTGGCATGCTTGCAATCAATGACGACCGTTTCACTCATCGTGCAGAAATCATCCGGGAAAAAGGCACCAACCGTTCTGCATTTTTTAGGGGTGAAGTAGATAAATATGGCTGGGTAGATCTTGGCAGTTCTTTTCTTCCTTCTGATATCATTGCAGCCTTTTTATACGCACAACTGGAAAACCTTAAAGATATCCAGGAACGGAGAAGGATTTTATGGGACAGGTATTATAAAGCATTATCCCCATTGGCGAGCCAGGGGAAATTGACCCTTCCATATATCCCAACATTTGCCACCAATAATGCGCATATGTTTTACCTTGTTTGCAGATCCCTGGATGAAAGAAACGGATTGATCGCTTTACTAAAAGAAAAAGGGATTTATGCTGTATTCCATTACATCTCTTTACATACTTCACCTTATTACAAGGATAAGCACGATGGCAGGGAACTACCCAATGCAGACCATTTTACTGATTGCCTGCTGCGTCTCCCTCTTTTTTATGAACTCGCTGAAGAGCAGGTAGATTTCATTACTGATACAATTCATGCTTATTATGCAGGAAAATAAAATCTGAAAAATATATTAATAAGAAAGCCGGGATAATTGCCCGGCTTTCTTATTATTTAGTGTCGAAGACTACTATTTATTCAACAATCAATCTTTTCACATCGCTGTAATTACCGGATATCATTTTGTAATGATAAATCCCTTTTCCAAGGTTACTTATATCCAGATCGATTGTATGGGTTCCTGCTTCTTTGACTTCATGCACAAGCACTTTTATCTGCCGGCCCTGCATATCAAATAAAATCATATCCACCTGATTTTTTAGTGGAAGGCTGTAACTGATAGTCGTGCTTCGCTTTGCCGGGTTAGGATAATTTTGACCAAGCAAATAGATCAGTTTATTGTTGATATTGGCAGAAATCACTTTAGAAAACTTGTATACTCCGTTCAGATCAACCTGTTTTAGACGGTAAAAATATTTCCCTGCTTTTAAGTTGATATCCAGGTATTCATATTTTTTAAGTGTCTGGCTGTTTCCAGCACCATTTACAAAATGAATGTCTGCCCAGTTCTGTCCATCTGTACTGCGTTGAACCATAAAACCACTATTATTATTTTCACTGGAGGTAGACCAGAAAAGATGCACATTATTTTCCAGGATGCTGAGCGTAAAATCAACCAACGAAACAGGCAAAGCTGAACAAGATAAAGGCTGAAGTACAAGTGTTTGTAAATTTGGGTTATTTCTAAAACAGGCATTGCCATAAATATCCGTGATCTGTGTAAAGCGGATGATATTTGTAGCTGTAAAAACCACATCAACCCAATAATTTGTTGAATTACCATCTCCTACCGGAACGCCTACACCCGAGCCAATTTTATACACGCCATTGGGGCCATCTGTACCATTTGCCAAAGCAGTTAAAGGACCGTTATTGACAGGCAGGCCAAAAAAGGAAGTTGATTCTGCATATCCACCATTGGGTGCAACATATGATGCAACGTAGGTCTTGTTTGCTTCAACCGTAATTGGCTGGGAGAAATTAGCTTGTTGCCATCCGGAAACACCAGGATTAGTAATGGTTATGCTGGCTGTACTAAAGCCATCTACTAACTGCCCAGTGGTTTGGTCATACAGCCTTACACTAAAAGTACCTGTACCGGATTCCATTGTTTTATAAAACCTGATCCCTGTAATTACACCTGCCATTGAAGTGCGAAACTTCAAACCTAATTCCCTTAAATCGGTATTGTTCGAGACAAATGGTGGATTTTGGCTTGAAGGCCAGATTGTGAGATTGACCAGCTGGGGATCACTGGCATTAATCCCGGAACCAAATTCAACATTATTTGCAACACCTGTTACTACCTGATTATTCAGCGTAACAGAATAAGGGGTCTGGCCTGCAGTTGGCGTAAGTTTCAGTTTGATTTCCTGGCCAGCACATACCGGACCCGAAGCAGCCAATGTTCCACTTATATTACAGGTTGCACTTGTTTCAAAAATTACATCAACCAAATAATTTATATTTTCTGGTGATCCATTAAGCGGATATGTTGGTGATGATACATTATTTCTAAAAACACCGTTTTCAAAAACCTGTCCCGGTGCAGCCAAAGCTGTAAGCGGGCCGGTAACAACTCCATTGGTCAAACTGGTGGTAGTATATGAAAATGTGCCATTAGGACTGAAATAGGAAGCTACATATGTTGTACCCGCAGTTATAGCAACCGGAGTGCTCAGGGATACCTGTTGCCAACCGGAACTTGTTTCATCTATGAATGTGGCAGTTGCCAAAGGAGTAGTTGTATTACCTTCCAACCATAGTTGGCCAATATGTGTTCCGGTATTACCTGCAGCTTTATAAAATCGCAGGCCGGTAATATAGCCACTAATAGAACTTCTGAATTTGACACCAACAACTTTCCCCTGCCCGCTATTTGTGCCTAAATTAGGATCAAGATTTGCAACTGTTGCTGAAGGGAATATTTTACAAGGGCATACACTATTAACAAAGATCACATTTGGAGCAAGAACTGAGCCTACTGCCTGCATGTTACCGGAATCATCAAAACCCCTGACTTTGATTGTAATAGGGCCGATGATATCAGGGATCCAGCTGTATGACCAGGTTGTACCATTTGTAAGTGTAGCAATCCGCCATGTTGCACCACCATCCAGTGAGATTTCAACCCCTGCAGGTACACCGCCAACATCAGAAATTGTTCCGTTGATGGTAATGGCACCACCTTGACCAAGATTTGCTCCATTTACTGGCGAAGTAATTACCGCAGACGGTGCTGTAAAATCAGTTGAGATCGAAGCACTGACCAAGCCGTTTTGTAAAGTAGCTGGCTGCACACCCATATCTGCTAATAAGTTTACAGTGGCTTGTTGCATATCCGGACTGACGGGATTTCGCTCCCTGTCGTGAATATTATCTAACCCCCATGACCATTGACATGTGCCCGCACCAAAAACCAGGGCACCACTGGCATGCCTGTATAAGGATAATTTATGGGTATATACTTTACCTATTGCAGTATTTCCCAAACCGTCCCCGTTTACTGATGTACTGGACATCAGGATCCTTCCTGCGGGATAGAAACTGCTAAATGCATCATTTTCATAATTGAATTCATAACCTAAAGAGGCTAGTGTCAAATTCGCCGTTTGCCCTGCACCTAATGAGGCAATACTTGTATTCCTCCAGAAGCGAAGGTTTTTAAACTCAGCCGGTACCTGAAGCCGGAGGGATTTTTCTATCCAGCTCATCTGGCCGGTTAATTGATTTTCAGGCCGGCCTCCATCTTCTGCCTGTCCAAATCGCCAAAGACCTGTCCACATATTTGGCAGAGGATCGCAATTAGGATTGCCGGGATGGTCTTGCCCGCAAGGATACTCACCTTGTCCAAGGGTTCCTTCTTTAAAACAAACCAATGTTCTATGTGGTGTATTGTTTCCATCAATACTATTTTCCCAACGCGTTTTCCAATACACTTCATTCCCACTAAAAAATGCCAGGTGTACACCAGCATCCCGTGCAGCTTCAACTTTATTTCTTTCTGCAAGTGACCAATATTCATCATGACCAGGGGAAACGATGATTTTATTTTTTGAAGGAGTTATCGGTGTTGGGTCTCTATCGAAATCCAGGTCTGTTGAATAATTTATATCATACCCATTCCTTTCCAGCCAACGTAGCATGGGATATTCTGCATTAAATAAAAATGATTCAGGTTTGATATTCCGCGTTATAAAAGGCCGATTATAACTTACTTTGGCAGCACGACCGATACCAGAATAAGTCATAATGTTTCCTAAGTACAAACTATTACCGCCATAATTATTATATGCCTGCCAGGTGGCATCTGAAGTCTTAAATAAAATATCTGCATTTCGGGCATCATCTCTTACAACAAAAGTGATATGACTGCATCCAAAAGTAGGATTATCATTTCTGATCAGTTTTGCAACATAAACTCCGGAAACAGCATCAGCAGGAACATTCCAGCTGGCAGATTCCAGCCAGTTACCACAGTCCAATAATCCTGTTGCATCAGGGATTCCAGCAGCCTGTGTAAACCCGGTGAAAGGGCCCAGAGTGGCTTTTAATTTTGCACCAAGTCCCTGGTAATAACCAAGCCTGTATATCCTGATCGTATAATCAGTTGCTGCACCGGTAACATTTATTTTAAAATGTACCGTGTTCCCTTTATTGATACTGAATTCCGTGGCAAAACCCTGTATTGAGAGGTCACCAGCGTTTATGACATCCCATTCTGTTGAAGGATTGCCTGTTAGCGCATTTTCAATTGAAACCGGGTTCTGCGCTGACAGATTGGTAAAAAAAGATAAACAAATCAGTAAATGAATAGCAACTAATCCTTTTGCAAAGGGATTACTACACTTTTTGAGTCGATTAAAATAAAAAGTACGGTTTAATAAAGAGAGTTGCACACCCATTTCATCACTTTTAAGGTACGAAAATGCTTGGTGTTCAGAGGATGAATGGGTAAGGGCTATTCATAAATAATAGAATAGCAGGTAAGATTAGAGGGTAAAATTAACTTTTGAATCTGACATTCGCAACAGTCAAAAAAAAATTATACAACTTTTATTTTCTATGCCTTATTTATTGAATTTAACAGTGTTAAACTTTATTTAGCTGCATCCCAGCGACTTATGATTGACTTATATATAAAAGAAAACGTAAATACACCTTATAACATATTGCCTGAAATTGTAAAGTCATGGTCCGTATGCTAAAGACTTTTTTAGATTGAGGGTGAAAAACTCAACAAAAAAATGGGATTTTTTATTTGCCTGTATAAATGCTGCAAACCGTTTGTATTTGAAAATAAATCTGGTCAAAATATTTCTGCGGCTATTTTTTCTGTGTTACATAATCCATCTTTTCAACCAAAATCCGGTCAATCACAAAGTCAGAAAAAATGCGGGCGCCTTTATCATTTAAATGAAGGTGGTCTGCAAAAAAATTCGGATGACTTATCAGTTTTTCATCCTGGCTGAAATCAAAGAATGGTACATCATATTTTCCGGCGATATTTTTCCCTAATTGCATGGATGTATCCATTAACGCAGACCTTTCAAAATAAGGCGAGGTTACAACATATACTGGTACACTGGCCAATTTACACTCCTTAAGAAATGACTCATATGCCCATACACTAACCGTATCTACATCATACGCAGGCACAGACTGGATAGTCTTCATTGGTTCATTCCAGGTTTTATCCAGTGGCACATACCCCTTGATATCTCCACGTCTTGTTTTATTGATTGCTGCATTTCCGATGGCTATGGTAAAAATGGAAGAATTAAAAGGATAAATTTGTGAAACCGCCAGCTTTAAGGGCTCTGCTTCACTCTTATGGTCCAGGATTTCCCTTATCTCAGGATGGGTTTTATAATAGGGCAATAAAGCCGAAAGGCGATCATAACCTACCTGTGATTTTTTGAATTCTTCCTTGCCAAATTCGAGAATAACCATTTTAGGTTTATGCCTTTTTAGTATCGACTTCAATACAGCAAAATGATACAGATTATAGCTCCCATCCCGCCCTGCATTATAATATTCAAAAGGGAGCCTTTTCTCAAAAACCTCAGGATGATAATGGTGATTAGCGCGTGATGAACCAAAAACGATCATATCGGCAACAGTATTCTCCATTGCATATGTAGTCCTATATTGCCAGCCCGATTCCTGTGTGAAATAAAAATGCCTTAAAGTTTTTCCAATGCTGAAGTCCAATACAAATATGATCAGGAAAAGCAAAAACAGCTTTGTAAAAAAATACAGGTACTTATTGCTTTTCAATTTTCCAATCAGCTTGTTCTCCATACCCGTTATTAAAATTGAAAGTAAATAAATTGTCCGCCATCAAACACCCCTATCAAAAGGATTAATATGATCATCACCGCATAAGTCATATTACGCACCAACCAGTTTGGGTTGTTCATTAGGCTGAAAGAATTTCGATAATATTCGTGCTTCAATTCATAGAAAAACAGAACTGAAATCCCAAAGAATGAAAATATCAGCATCGATGGATTCTCATAATGAAGAGGGCCTTTGAATGTTGCCATTTTCTTAATGATCAGGATGGCGTCTTTAACAGAATTTGCCCTGAAGAATATCCATGCAAAGCAAGCCAGTAAGAATGTTATGATGATATTAAAAAAGGAAAGTAATTTTTTGTGCCGATCGAGTCCGGTAATATCAACAATACGGGTACTGAGTTTATCGGTCAGAAGCGCAAAAACCAGGTAAAATCCGTTTATAGCACCCCATATGATGAATGTCCAGTTGGCTCCATGCCAAAATCCGCTTACCAGGAAAACAAAAAACAAATTGAAATACCAGCGTGGTATGGAAACTTTATTCCCACCTAGTGAGATATACAGATAATCCTTAAACCAGGTTGACAAAGAAATATGCCACCGTTTCCAGAATTCTGAAATATTCCTGGAAAAATAAGGCCTGTTGAAATTTGTCATCAGCTTAAATCCCATCACCCGGGCTGTTCCTATGGCAATATCCGAATAGCCGGAAAAGTCGCAATAGATTTGAATGGCAAAAAATATTGTTGCCATGATCAGGGTCAAGCCTGTTTGTTGTTCCGGATAATTATAGGCTGAATTAACATAAATGGCGAGCCTGTCTGCAATGACCAGTTTTTTAAAGAATCCCCAGAGCATGAGTTTCAAGCCCTCCGTTATCCTGGTATAATCGAATTCATGCTTTTCATAAAACTGATGTAATAAGTTCTGTGGCCTTTCAATAGGACCGGCTACCAATTGCGGATAAAACATTACATAAAGGCTGTAAATACCAAAATTCTTTTCGGCTTTCTGATGGTTTCGGTACACTTCGATTGTGTAGCTCATTGCCTGGAAAGTATGAAAAGACAAACCAATGGGTAGTAAAATCGATAAATATGGAATTGGGTTCTTATAACCAGCCCCGTACAATAATGAGGTCAGGTTATCATTAAAAAAATTATAGTATTTAAAAACAGCCAGCACACCAATATTGGCAATTAAACTCATGATTAGTAGCAACTTCCTATTGGGTCCCTGGGTTTTTTCCAGGTAGATGCCGGCAAAATAGTCGATGACAATAGTAAAGCCGAGAATCAGGATATAAATGGGCACAAAAGCCATATAAAAATAGCAGCTGCTGACCAATAGTAAAAACCAACGGTACTTATGGGGAAGTATGAAAAAAAGAGAAGTAACTATTATAAAAAAGAAAACAAACTCAATAGAATTAAAAAGCATAACTGTTTAATTTGATTTCTCTTCCAGGTCGAGAGAGTAATCCTGACAACTTCGACTCGAAAAAAATTAAAGCGGTTAAATTGTTCCCACCAAACACAAAAAACGCTCCCTGGTGATAATTACTACCGGGGAAGGACCGAGGCCCACAACCCTGAAAAAGGGTAAAATTAAACGAAATTTGTAGCTAAATTATTGTCAAAGAGCAATATAGAAATTTTTCTTACGCTTATTGCTGTTTCAGATAATCATTCATACCAGTCCGGATACCCATCAATATCCACCAAAAAAAGGGGGAATTGATTTCATTACAAGTTGCCGGGGCGGCGGATAATAAAATGCCGGTTTTAGAGCCGGCATTTTTATTATTCAACGGATACCCTTAAAGTAATTACCATCTATTATTCTACAACAAGTCTCTTGACACTAAAGAAATCATCTGCTTTCATTTTATAATAGTATACCCCTTTACTCAAAGGCCTTGTGTCCAGCTCGAAACGTTGCTCACCGGCTTCTTTTATTTCGTTAACCAGGACCCTGATCTGTCGGCCCTGTATATCATATAGCGCCATGGAAACATGCGTTTTGACAGGCATACTGTACCTTATGATGGTTTTGCCTGAAGACGGATTAGGTGCATTCTGCGCCAGGTAAAATATAAGCTTACCATTTGTCAACCCATTACTCAGATTATTTCCGGACGGAGCATCAGTCATCTTCATTTCCTGAGCAGATTGACCTGCACTTGCAGCAACTGTATTAAATACCACATCTGCCCAATAATTGCTTGACATATAGGTGCCATTTGGAAATACAGGTGTTGCATTATACCTGTAGAGACCGTTACCGCCATTTTCTCCATCAGCCAGACCACGGAGCGGTCCATTTACAACAGCTGTGGTAAAATAATTATTTGTCGTACTATAGTATCCTGCACTGCTGTGATATGATACAATATAAACCGTACCGGCGGTTACTGCCACTGGCGATGAAAGGGCAACCTGCTGCCAACCGGAAGCTGTTTCACTGGTGAAAACGGCTTGCGCCAATAAGGCACCAGCCAAACTATATAATCGTCCTGTATGTGTACCAGTATTTCCGGCTGCCTTATAGAAACGCAATGCTGTTATATATCCATTCTGATTAGTACTGAATTTTGTACCTATCTCTAAAGCAGGGCCATCGTTTTTAAACTGGGCCCCGGTTGGCTGAATGGACTGGGCAGTGGAAAAAATTGTACAAGGGCAATTATTTGTGCTGGCTGCTACAATATTTACTGATATTACATTTGATGCGATTGCTGAACCTGCTGTCTCAATATTGCCCGTATTATCAATCCCCCTTGATTTAATCAATATTGTTCCTGTTGTTGCAGGCGTCCAGGTATATGTCCAGTTAGCTGTTCCGGTGGCTGTTTGCCAACTGCTGCCACCATTAACAGAAACTTCTATCCTGTTCAAACCGCCGGCATCAACAGCCGTTCCGCTTACAGTAACAGGTAAGTTAACTGTCAGGTTTGCACCATTTACCGGAGAGACGATGGTTGAAGTTGGAGCAGTTACATCAACCGATACTGCAGCAGTAGTAAAACTCCAGGTATAATCAGCTGCCAAAGCATTACCAGAGATATCTTTTATCGCCGTTGAGCCAGTTCCACCCTTTAATGTAACGGTATAAACAGTATTATTAATTAAAGCAGAAGAAGGAGTCAGTGTTATGGAATTTGTACCAGAATTATAGGCAACAGAAGCTGAAACAGCTGTACCCCCCCTTTGAATTAATACAGAAGTTGTATTTATGGAAGCAGGATTAAGCGCTTCATTAAATACTGCAGTTATTGCAGTACCTGTTGCAACCCCTGTTGCGTTAGCAACAGGTGATACCGTATTAACAACGGGTGCTATAAGATCCTGTGAACTTCCTGTGTTGAATACAACATCAACATAATAACTCTCTTTTTGATAGGTTTCATTTGGGAAAACCGGGCTGGCGGAATATTTATACAGTCCATTATTGGCGCCAGTAGCATCTGCCGGGGCTGTCAGCGGCCCATTTACAACTGAACTTGCAAAGAAATTATTCCTTGTACTGTAATAGCCATTACTGCTATAATAAGATACTATATAATGCGTACCGGCAGTGATGGAAACCGGGGAAGGCAGGGATACTTCTTGCCATCCGGAGGTTGTTTCATTGGCAAATGTCGCCTGTCCAAGCAAGGTTCCGGAACTGGTCCATAACTGACCAATATGCGTACCGGTATTCCCTGCACCCTTATAAAAACGTATAGCCGTTACAGTTCCATTTACAGAAGACAGGAACCTGGTGCCCAAAACAATCCCAATGGTATTATCTCTTTGATTTGCGATGTCCGGCAATTGATTTGTAAATATGGTACAGGGACAGTTTCCTGTCTGTACCTGGCCTGAAACAGTTGTGAAAGTCCATGTATAATCGAGAACCATTGTGTTTCCTGCCAGGTCTTTTATACCCGCAGGGCCCTTTAATGTCATCGTGTAGGTGACACCGTTAGCCAATGCAGAAACCGGCGTAAGCGTGATGCGGTTATTTGTGCTGTTATATGCTATGTTGGCGGTAACGTTTGTACTGCCGTTAGAAAGAAATACGGTAGAACCTGAAACAGATGAAGGATCCAGGGATTCACTAAAATCGGCAGTCACTGCGGAGGAAATACTCACTCCTGTTGCGCCGGATAATGGAGAAACTGCATTAACTGCAGGAGGCGCTAAGTCAGTGATTGTTCCGGTATTGAAAACTACATCTACAAAATAATTCTCTTTGCCATAAGTCTCATTGGGGAATACTGGTACGGATGAATACTTATATACCCCGTTATTTGCGCCGGTTGCATCTGCCGGTGCGGTTAAAGGACCACTTGTTGTACTATTGGCAAAATAGTCGCCGGTTGTGCTGTAGTAGCCCTGGCTGCTGTGGTAAGATACTATGTAAGATACGCCTGAGGTGATATTTACCGGTGTCGGCAAGGTCACCTGCTGCCATCCGGATGTTGTTTCGTTTGTAAAAGTTGCCTGAGCAAGTAAAGTTCCTGATGAGGTCCATAATTGCCCGATGTGTGTTCCCGTGTTCCCGGCTCCCTTATAAAATCGGATAGCCGTTACCGCTCCATTTGCGCTGGATCTGAAACGGGTACCAATTACAATTCCCAGTGTGTTATCGCGCTGATTTGAAATGGCAGGTAATGGTGCATTTGTAAAAATACTGCATGGGCAGGTCCCCGAACTTCCCCCGGTAACCGTTATATTTTTTGCATTTGATGCGGGTGGTGTTCCCGGAGTTTCTACATTACCGGCGTTATCAACAGCCCTGGATAGAATCACATAACTTCCGGCTGAAGCAGGTGTCCAGTTATAATTCCAGCTGGTTGTACCTGTTGCTGTTTGCCATGTACTTCCGCCATTAGTAGATACTTCAACCCTTAAAACACCTCCAGCATCTGAAGAAGTACCGTTTATATTTAGAACAGTATTGGCGGTTACTGAAGCACCATTTACTGGTGCATTTATAATGGATACAGGCGCTGTCTGATCTGTACCCGATCCTGAAATAATTAAATTTGATTGTGGCGTACCGGGAGATACTCCCATATCGAGCAGTAAATTTAGTGTGGCCTGCTGCATGTCTCTTGTAGGCAGCGGCTTTTCCCTGTCGTGGACATCATCCAAACCCCATGACCACTGGCATGTACCGGCGCCAAATACAATTGCCCCGCTACTATGTGTGTATAAAGAAAGCTTATGTGTTTTTCCATTAAATGTGGTACTCGACATGGTAATCCTTCCGGGAGGATTATAACTTGCAAAAGCATCTTGTTCATAATTCCATTCATAACCCAACGTAAAATCTGTTAGAGTAGCCGTTTGACCTGCCCCTAAAGTGGCTATGCTGGTATTACGCCAGAAAGGTAAATTTTTGTAGGTATCGGGCACTTTTATGGCCGTTGAAGATTCAGTCCAGCTAATCTGGCCAGACAATGCATTTTCCGGTTTACATCCATCTTCGGCATATTCGCACCCAAATCGCCATAACCCTGTCCATACTCCCGGCAAAGGATCACAATTGCCGCCACAATTAAATTCACCCTGGCCAAGGGTTGCACCTTCTTTATAACAAACCAGTGTCCGGGTACTGTTTTCCCACCGGGTTTTCCAATACACTTCATTACCGCTGAAAAAGGCCAGGTGTACGCCGGCATTGCGGGCTGCTTCAAATTTATTCCTTTGACCAGCAGACCAATACTCATCGTGTCCAACTGAAAGCAGGATTTTTCTTTTAGCAGGAGTAATTAAAGTCTGGTCCCTTTCCATATCCACATCCGTAGCATAACACATATTATAGCCGTTTCTTTCCAGCCAGCGAAGCATTGGGTATTCTGCATTAAACAAAAAAGATTCAGGTTTAATATTGCGGGTAGAGAACGGGCGATTATAACTGATCTTATGTGCCCTTCCTTCCGGGTTAGAAGTCGTTCCCAGGTAAAAACTGTTTCCACCATAATTATTATATGCCTGCCAGGTAGCATCCGATGTTTTAAAAAGAATAGGTGCAGTACCGGCATCATCTCTTACAATGAAAGTGATATGACTTGCTCCGCCATTATCGCTTCGTATTATTTTAGCAATATAAATACCGGAGACCGCAGTTGAAGGAACAGCCCATGATGCAGATTCCAACCAATTCCCGCAATCTATTAAGCCGGTAACAAGGTCAACTGATGGATTGGGTTGGGTAACACCTGTAAATGTACCAAGGTTGGTAATTAACCTTGCCCCGTTACCCTGGTAATATCCAAGGCGATAAATGCGAATGGAATAATTTTTATTTGTTCCGGTTACATTTATTTTAAAGCTGACTGTTGTTCCCTTATTTATACTAATGTCTGTTGCAAATCCTTGTATGGTTGGATCCCCGGCATTGCCTACTTCCCATTCTGACTGAGGGTTTCCTGCCAATGCATTTTCTGTTACTATGGGATTTTGCGCACTTACTGTCCAACTTATAAAAGAAGCAAGTATGGTAAGATATATATACTTAAGGGTAAGTGACCTGAAGGATTGGTTTGATTCGGAACATAGGGGGTCATTGACACTGGTGCCTCTCTGGTAATACGATTTCATTTCTTTAAGGGTTTATAAAGTTTCCGTGAAAAAGAATTCCACAGGATTATTGGGCTTATAATGTTGGAGGTAAGCGGTATGAAATACTAATCAGAGTATGACTGTATAAAAATATCAACAATATCAAACCATGAAAATTTCTAATATGAACATTATTCGCACAGCAAAATTCCAGAACAGGAAAGGCTCCATTCATTATTTAAGTATGTGCAAAAACTGTTAATAACCTCAATGAATACCTGTTACGTGGCCTTGTAATATTAACTGTGAAATCGAAAGCACCGGATCGGAAAAATTGATTTGAGTTATAAGAAAGCATTATCGAAATAATATAAACCAGAACATGGAAATTGACTTTACTAAAAATTGAAATAATCCATGGCACCCAGTGAAAGCGATAACAAAAAAAAAGGAATGTTATTTCGCGGGCTAAGGAATGAAACGATAAGGCCAAATGTGCAGAGGTAAATAATAAGTGCGAATAAAATATAGACTTGACAAAAAAGCAATTGCACAAAGGGAAAGTATTTCAAACCATTTAGCTACAAAAAGTATTGGTAAAATATAAGAGGGGATAGTTAATGCCAATGCTGCTATTTGCAATTTGTTTTCTTCCGGGTAAAATTATTTCATCAGTAACCATCATAGAACTGCTCCTTTATATACAGGACCATCATACTATTACCAAATTACATTAGCTCGATTTAGGTTTGTTAGATCTAACTGATATGTTAAAAAACTGTAGCCGTTTGATGGCTAAATCCTTGTCAAAACAATTTCCAAAAACACTATTTATTGATTTTCAGTCTATTACGAATAAACTATTTTCTATAACCACGTGCCCGAATGAGCCAAAAAAAGAGCCATATCGTTCAAATAGAAAATTTACCCCCGGCAAAATCGTAATTTTACATACTGCTTGAGAAAAGACTGCCCGTTAAAAAAAATTTTTGAGACCACTTTTTGGTAACCAACCATCTAGAGAGAAACTTGTTTTTTTAATTTTTTAAAAGGCAATATACAAATATGAAGCTCGTTTTTACCAAGTCACCCGAGAAGACCAATCCAATGAAATTATCCGTACCCAGGCTTATAGCACTGCTTTTAATTGTATGCTCCCCTTTTATCATGGCGGGCAAAAAAGCAAGCCTGCCTGTAGATATGGTTTCATATGAAAAGGCATTCAAGTTTACTCCTGGTTTAAGCATCGCACACTCCATTTCAACAGCTGACAGATTTTATACTACCACACACCTTGAAAATTATGGTGTATCAAGGCCTGTTTTTGAAATGGCCATGAAAGGTTTTAATAAACTCCAGGAGCAGGGAGTACTAAGTGCAGATAGTATTCTAACCATTGTAGATTTCAGCAAATCTTCCCGTTTAAAAAGACTGGTTGTCGTCGACCTTAAATCACTGGAAGTGCTTTTCAATACAGTTGTTGCCCATGGCAGGAACACTGGACAGGAATTTGCACAGAGTTTTTCCAACCAACCACGTTCTCATAAAAGCAGTCTTGGTTTCTATGTTACTAAAGAAACCTATCAGGGCTCAAACGGATACTCCTTAAAACTCGATGGTTTTGAAAAAGGGATAAATGATAAAGCTTTGGAGCGTGCCATTGTTATGCATCCGGCTGATTATGCCAACGAAGAAGTAATTGGAAGCAAAGGGTTTCTTGGCAGAAGTTATGGTTGCCCGGCTGTACCGGAAAAAGTAAGCAAGAAAATAATTGATAAGATAAAAAACGGGAATTGCCTCTTTGTGTATTTCCCTGATCAGAAATATTTAAATACGTCTAAACTGCTTAATGGTTAAGGTGGGATGTAACCATGGTTAGGTTAAGGCCCAGTCTACTACGGAGATTGGGCTTTTTTTATATTATAACCACCAGCAAAAAATTTGTGTTCCAATTCCTATCATAAGTCCCAGCACTAAATCTTCCATTGTATGGTCAGATGCGATAAGCCTTGCAGTGCATACCAACCCGGTTAATAAAATGGCCACGATCAATGGCCAGGCAGCAAATGCCTGACCTGTAAAAATAATTACCATTGCCAGGCCAAGCATCCCACCCATTCCAATAGCATGCATGCTGATCTTTGAAAAATTATTGAGAACAAGAGACAGACATGCTGATAAAAATATGCCCTGGCACATATCGGTCAATATCTCCGGCGAATCCGGCTGATTCCGAAATGTATTATAAGAATTAAAAAAGAAAATGATAGAAGCCACATAAGGAATGATCCTTTCTTTTTGTGTTCCCAGCTGAATGGATTTGGCGAAACCCAAACCCTTTAATAATAACACAACCAAAACGGGAAACATCACATTATTTACTACAAATGTGAGGAATTTATAAAACCTCCCTTTTTCCGATACCGCTATAAAAAGGGTAGGGTGCAAATAAGTGATGTAGAACATCATCAGAACTCCAATAAAAAGCGGATGCAAAAGGAAAGAAATAATCTTCGCACCCGTGATAAGGGGTTTGGAAAAAGGACTGGAAACTGTAATACCGGTCATGCTTTATAATGCTTTCCGTAACCTGGCTACCGGAATGTTGAGTTGTTCCCGGTATTTAGCCACAGTTCGACGTGCAATATTATAACCTTTTTCCTGAAGCATATCGGTCAATTTTTCATCACTCAGCGGCTTCTTTTTACTCTCTCCTTCAACCATATCACTCAAAATCTTTTTCACTTCCCTTGTAGATACTTCTTCGCCACTGTCTGTACTGAGCGATTCACTGAAGAAAAATTTCAACCTGTACGTACCAAATTCAGTTTGTACAAACTTGCTGTTGGCTACCCTTGAAACAGTTGAAATATCCAGGTTGGTTACCTCAGCAATATCTTTCAGGATCATTGGTTTTAAGGTTGTTTCATCACCCGTAAAAAAGAATTCCTTTTGATGGTCCATAATGGATTGCATGGTTACCATTAAAGTGTTCTGGCGCTGCTTGATCGCATCAATAAACCATTTGGCAGCATCAATTTTTTGCTTTATAAAAATAACCGCTTCTTTCTGCCGCTTGTCTTTTTTACTGCCCTTATCATATTCACGCAGCATCTCCCTGTATCCTTCACTGATCCTAAGGTCCGGAGCGTTTTTTGAATTCAGGGTCAATTCGAGTTTACCACTGTTATTATAAATAAAGAAATCCGGGATCACATATGTTTCTCCGGAATTGGTATCCCCCACATTGCCGCCGGGTTTTGGATTCAACCGGATAATCTGCCCAACAGCATCGCGCAGGTCTTCATCACTCAGGTTAATTCCTTTTTGAATTTTTTCATAGTGTTTCTTGGTGAATTCTTCGAAATACTTTTCCAAAATTCGAATGGCCCAGTCTATTGATGGATCTTCCGAAACAACCTGCTTTCGATAGAGTTGCAATAAAAGACATTCCTGCAGATTTCGCGCTGCAATACCAGGAGGATCAAACTTCTGAATTTGTTGGATAAGGCTTTCAATCTCAGCCGAAGTAACTTGTATATTTTGCCTGAAAGCAAGGTCGTCAACTATAGAATTGGTTTCCCGTCTGAGATAACCATCATCATCAATACTTCCAACGATCTGCTCCGCAATCCTTTTTTCTTCTTCCGTCATGGTAAGCATTCCCAATTGCTCCAGAAGGGATTCATGAAAAGTTGACTCAACCTTATGCGGAATCGTCTTGCCTTCATCCAGTTCAGGGTAATTATCATCCTTTAAACGATACTCGGCAATTTCATCCTCATCATGGACATATTCGCTGATATCCAGGTTTTCATATTCATCTGCACTGCCATCGAGATCAAATTCCTCCTCGTCAGTGCTTTCAAACTCATCCTTCATATCTTCGTCAAGATTTTCATCATGACCTTCTTCCGATTGTTCCAGGGCCGGATTTTCTTCCATCTCTTCCTTGATCCTTTCTTCCAGATTAGCCGTAGGAACCTGGAGCAGCTTCATTAACTGAATCTGCTGAGGTGAGAGCTTCTGGAGCAGCTTTTGCTGTAAACTTTGAT
>JAHEEX010000053.1 GCA_024640465.1 Sphingobacteriales bacterium
ATTACGTTCGAAACAGCCATCGGTCAGACCCGAGACCGGGATTCATTGGTAATTCCAAGGATGTGCTTGAAAAAGAGGTTACTATAAAATAATTTGAAAATCCGAATGAATATTGAACAATGAATAAAGAACATGGAATGATGAAGTCAAACTCAGGCATTCATCATTCCCTGTTCCCTGTTCAATATTCAATTAAACTTTTTTATCCTATTGCCTTTGCAAGATCCTCTATGAGATCATCCGCATCTTCAATCCCTACACTTAGGCGTATCAGTGAGTCGCTGAGGCCATTTTTGATGCGTTCTTCCCTGGGGATCGAAGCGTGAGTCATCGAAGCCGGGTGGTTGATAAGTGATTCTACTCCGCCCAGGCTTTCGGCCAGGGAGAAGAGATGGGTGGATGATAATACCCGACGTACATTGTCTGCACTATCATCTTTCAATTCAAAACTGATCATGCCGCCGAAATCGAGCATTTGTTTTTTGGCGATCAGGTGATTGGGGTGATCTTCAAATCCAGGCCAAAAGACTTTCCCGACTTTTGGATGCTGGCGGAGGTAATGTGCTATTATACGCCCATTCTCGCAATGCCTTTGCATACGTACATGCAATGTTTTAATTCCGCGTAATACCAGGAAACAATCCATTGGTCCCGGCACCGCACCGCAGCTTTTCTGGATAAAGTATAATTTATCGCGGAGATCTTTATCGTTCATCATCAAGGCTCCCTGTATTACATCACTGTGTCCGCTGAGATATTTGGTAGCGGAATGCATTACAATATCTGCACCCAGTTCCAACGGGTTCTGAAGATAAGGGGATGCAAAAGTATTATCTACTGCAACCAGGATATTTTTCCCTTTTGCCAATGCGGCAACAGCGGCAATATCTGTTATGTTCATCAAAGGATTTGTGGGGGTCTCCAGCCAGATCAGCTTTGTTTTATCATTTATGTAATGGGCAATATTTTCTACCTCCTGCATATTGACATAGTGAAACCTAATGCCAAATTTTTCAAAAATCTTAGTGAAGAGGCGATAAGTACCGCCATACATATCATTTCCGCAAATCACCTCATCTCCGGGTTCAAGTAATTTTATAACAGCATCAGTTGCTGCCACACCTGAACTAAATGCCAGTGCGAATTTTCCCTTCTCGATCAGGGCAAAAGCCTCTTCCAGCGCAAAGCGGGTTGGATTTTGAGAGCGTGCATATTCAAATCCCTTATTTACGCCTGGAGCTTCCTGTACATAAGTGGATGTTTGGTAGATAGGCGTCATTATAGCTCCGGTGGAAGGATCGGGATGTGCTCCGGCGTGTATGAATAGGGTTGCAGGTTTCATTATTTTATTTTGTTTGGCAAAGATGCGAAAAATAATACATTAACCGCAAAGGCGCAAAGCTTAAAGAAATAAAGATGCATTCCAGTGTCGCCAATCTTCATTTTCTGAAGCATAAGCAGTTTGTGGGTTAATAGGTTTTTTCAGCACAGATGTATTGAGCATGCCGGCATCTACCAGTTTCTGGCGGGCAAGGTGAATTTCTACCTGCACAGTTTCATCCTGCATCCAATATTTTTGTGGAGGTTCGAAACCGGTTTTCCCCATTCGGCCACTTATTTCTACAGGTAGTGATGACCGGTAGCTTTCACGAAGGATCCACTTGGAAAAACCGTTTTTGAATTTAAGCTCCGAAGGGAGCGAAAATATAAAAGAAACCAGTTCATGCTGTAAAAAAGGAAGCCTTACTTCAATGCCATGTGCCATTGCATTTCGGTCGGCATAACGGAGCAATGTTTGCAAGCCGCCCATACAGGTATCATAATAAAGGATATCATTCAGCTTTTCCACAACGGGCTTGAATATGAATCCACCACCAGAATAGGTATCCCTGAATGTTTTATTGATATAGGGATCTGAAGAATGCATATTCCTTGCTTTCTTTTCCAGGAGTCCTGAAGTGATGCCCGGAAAAAATGAAGCGAAGTAATTTTGCAAACCCCAATGGTCCAGGAAACCATTTGCGCTAAGTGTAATGGCTTCCTGTTTTGTTTTGCTGAATTGTTTTTGGGCCAGGCATTCCTGCAGGTACCAATGTGTATATTTTGTATAGCCGGCAAGTGTTTCATCAGCGCCTTGTCCATCGAGCAGAACCTTAATATTGTTTTCTTTTGCCAGCCCATAAACGGCATACTGTGCAAAAACACTGGAAGAAGAAAATGGCTCTTCCTGGTGTTGCGCGAGTGCTTGAATTTGATTGATCAGACTGCCAGCATCAGGATTAGTATAATGAGCATCTAATAAATATTTTTCTTTGATGAGTTGGATATGGTCTGACTCATCCCTGGAAAACCCCGGAAAAATGGCGCTAAAGCTTTTATGTGTAAACCGGGAATCATTTTTGCCCGCACAAGCTGCTATGATGCTGGAGCTATCGAGCCCACCGCTTAAAGATGTCCCGATCGGTACATCACTTATCAATCTTCTTTGAATGGACGTTTCAAATAAACGCCGGAATTCAGAGACAGCCTCAACTTCGGAAATATCAAGTACTTGTTCTTTATCAAGGTCCCAGAAACGGGAAACAACAACCCCTTCTTTCTGTGTATTAAATTGAAGAAAGCTTGCCGGTGGAAGCTGGTAAATGTTTTCGTAAAAGCTCAATTCAGGTAAATGGGGATGCTGCGTTATGCCAAGAGTTAGAAAGTGCAGGAATAACTGGGGTTTAATTTTTTTTTCAACCCCGGCAGCCCAGAGTCCTTTCATTTCTGAAGCGAAGTAAAAAGTGCGTTCCTTTTCATCAAGGTAGTAGTAAAAGGGTTTTTCACCAAATCGATCCCTGGCACAGAACAATGTTTCCGTTTCCTTATCCCATAAGCCAAATGCAAACATCCCATCAAAAAATTGCAGGCAATTTTCCTGATAATGATGATATGTGGCTGCTATTATTTCAGCATCACCGTTCGATTGAAATTTGTACCCTTTTGCAGAGAGATCTTTTTTGAGTTCCCGGTAATTGTATAACTCGCCGTTATGAACAATCACATATCTGTTTAGGTATGTAAAAGGTTGGTTAGACTGTGCGGAAAGATCAATAATGGACAGTCGGCGATGCGCCAAACCTACCGATGATTGAGCTGATTCCTGAAGGTAAGAACCTTCTCCATCGGGGCCGCGATGTGCCAGCGCATCGCTCATGCGTTGCAGGCGGGTCCTGTTAACTAACCCTTTTTGGGAAGATATGATACCTGCAATACCGCACATAAAATGATTATTCTAATGCCATTTCCGTATGGCTTAATAAGCTTAGCAGATCAGAAGATTATGGGTAAAGTGGCTTTATAATTATCCCAATACATATTCAGGTTAACTGCAGCCCCTTGTTTTTCAAAAAACATGGTGAACGACTCTGCAGATTCTGCCTGCTTTTCAATCTTAATATCTATCCTGGCAACATCTTTCTTTGAATCATATTTGAAAGCGCCCCATGTGTCTGTATCACGGTTAATAATTAAGGTCCATTTTTCCTGTTGGGGTATTGCATACAGGGTATATCTTCCTTTTTTAACTTTTGTTGTTCCTATTTTGGCATCTTTGAACAATTCCAATTCGGTTGCTTCATTGGCACCTAAGCGCCAGACAGTACCAAATTCAATCAACTCGCCAAAAACAGTCCTGCCATTTTTCTGTGGGCGGCTATATATCACCCTTGCAAGTGCAGGTTCTGTGACTTTATCCTGGATCTTTAATATGGGGAAATTGGAAGGGTAATAACTCATATCCATGGGCGACTTATCAATCGCTGGCATGCGTCCGCTTTGTGCATTTACAAATGGGATCATCAAGCTACTCAGAATTAATGCCAAGATCAGTTTCTTCATTCTGTTCATTTTTTATATGTACAAAATTAACTCTTTAGATGATTTTTGTCATTTAAATTACTTGGTATAATCATTCCCAAATCTGTGGAGTTGGGTATTTTTGCGGAACAAGCAATCAATATGATACCAGAAATTAAATATGTTTCAGCTCAAGAAGCTCTTTCCGTGATCAAATCAGGGCAAAGGGTATTTGTTCATGGAAGTGCCCAAACACCTGTTTACCTGCTCAATGAACTGGCCAAGGAGGCACACAGGCTTAAAAATGTAGAACTTGTTTCCATCAGTGTATATGGTGACCTGGATATATGTAAACCTGAGTATGCAGAAAACTTCCGGATGAATTCTATGTTTGTTTCTGCTTCCATTCGTGAGGCGGTTGCACAGGGGAGGGCCGATTATATTCCTGTTTTCCTGAGTGAAATACCCGAATTATTCAAGCAAAATATCCTTCCGCTGGATGTGGCCATTGTCCAGGTTTCTGTACCAGATGCGCACGGCTATTGTTCACTTGGGGTATCGGTTGACGTTGCCCGAAGTGCTGTAAATACCGCCAAACTGGTGATTGCGCAGGTAAATCCCAATGCCCCAAGGACACATGGCGATGGAATGATACATGCAAGCCGCTTTCATGCAATGGTATTTTGTGAAGATCCCATGCAGGAAACAAGCTTTGCCGAAAAAGTAAGTGAAAAAGAAGAACAGATAGGACGTTATATAGCCGAAATGATTGAAGACAGGAGCACACTTCAAATGGGCATAGGTGCCATACCGGATGCATTGCTGAAATGCCTGTATAATCATAAAGACCTTGGCGTTCATACTGAAATGTTTTCAGACGGACTGATTGATCTTTTCGATAAAGATATCATCAACAATAAATACAAAAGGATTCACCCTAATAAAACGGTTACCGGTTTTGCCTTGGGTTCAAATCGTTTATACAAGTACGTTAATGATAACCCGGCATTTAATTTCCTGGATATTGATTATGTAAATGATCCCCATGTGATCAGGCGCAATCCAAAAGTCGTAGCTGTGAATAGTTGTGTGGAAGTTGATATAACCGGCCAGGTTTGTTCTGATTCCATTGGCACCTACCAGTTCTCCGGGGTGGGCGGGCAAATGGATTTCATAAGGGGTGCAGCTTTGTCTGAAGGCGGAAAGCCCGTGATAGCATTATCTTCCAGAACCAACAAAGGGGTTGCGCGCATTGTTCCTTTCCTCAAACCCGGGGCAGGTGTGGTTACAACAAGGTCTCACGTACATTATATTGTAACGGAATATGGCGTTGCTTATTTATTTGGAAAGAATCTGCGGCAACGGGCAAAAGCGCTGATCAATATTGCACATCCGGACGACAGGGAGAACCTGGATAAATGTTGCTTTGAAAGGTTTAAGCATTTTTAAAAAATCGAAAATCGAGAGTGCAAAGTCGAAAGTGAAATACATTTGAGGCAAAGACCGGAATCCGAATGTTAACCGGTCTGACGGCCTCCGTTTAACCGCGAGTCGGGATTATTACCATCAGGCGGTCAGACGTAAGAGCTTTCCCCGCCATGAGTTTGAGTGTGGCGTCAGACCGGGATTCAAATTGGCGCCTGCCCGACTAAGTCATTCAGGCGGGTCCTCTGTCTGACCAATGGCTGTTTTTCCAAAAAAGAGCGGTTAAGTATGGGTGTTAGTATAAATTAATCTGCACTAAAACAGCCTGGAGGGTATCAGAAAACTTTTTTCATAATTTCAATATTTGCGCTTTAGTTCCTTCTCGGTTAAGCACCGGAAAGTATCTCTTCCATTTTTTGGGCAGCAAATATTTTGATTTCCGGTATAAAAGAATTGTAGCATTCCTGCAGGGTTGAGTAGTTCTCTTCAAAAAGACGGAAGGCCGTTTCGCTTTCTGAAATATAAGCGGCCCTGCGTACAAGTCCCCCAAAGCTTTTTTCCAATCCCCAGCGGAACTGATAATTATATAACCAGTTCTGGCTTTTCATATAAGGAAACATGGAGGCAAATTTCTGAGGGAAAACCGGGCTATATGGATCAATAGAGGAATAGGTTTCTTCAGTGAATTTTTTCAGGCTTTCGTCGGAAAACTCCCTGTTGTCTGCAGCGAGGAAATGATCATACACAACATCAACAAAAGCTCCGCTGTATAATCGATATGCAGGTTGAAATATCTTTTTTGCTTCTGAAGTAACTGGATGTTGATCGGTGAAAGTATCAATGGCCCTGTGCAATCGGATCCCCTGTTGAATACCCGGGGTATAATCAAATTGTTTCTTTCCTTTCACATAATCGCTGATAAGGTTTCCAACCGTAATTTCTGGTATGCCAAATGAGAGAAATGCGTGAGCCAGGTAGTTCATTATGGTACAAAGGTAAAATACATTAACCGCAAAATGCCGTGGTTCGTGTCCCCACGAACCACTATCGTGTTTTCCGGTTCGTGAGGACACGAACCGGGGCTTACAAGATGCTAAAAAACCATAACGACAAAGATAAAAAGGAGCAAAGTTTCGCGGGGATGAGATTTAATTTACATTTGTCACCACAATTAAAAAACATGAAAAAAGGGCCGGTTTCTGAATTCATATTGCATCATTATCGCCACTTTAATGCGGCTGCGCTGGTAGATGCAGCCAAAGGTTATGAAACACACTTGCTGGAAGGTGGTAAAATGCTGGTCTCCCTGGCAGGCGCCATGAGTACGGCAGAGCTGGGTGTATCCCTGGCTGAGATGATCCGTCAGGGTAAGGTTGATATTATTTCCTGCACTGGTGCCAACCTGGAAGAAGATATCATGAACCTGGTAGCACATACCCATTATAAAAGAATTCCAAACTGGCGCGACCTTACCCCTCAGGAAGAGTGGGAACTGCTTGAAAAAGGCCTGAACCGCGTAACAGATACCTGCATCCCGGAAGAAGAAGCTTTTCGTAAGATCCAGCATAATATTGTGAAAATCTGGAAAGATGCCGAATCAAAAGGGGAGCGTTATTTCCCACATGAATACATGTACAAACTGCTCAACAGCGGCGTGATGAAAGGGGATTATGAGATCGATCCTAAAAACAGCTGGATGATTGCTGCTGCTGAAAAAAACCTGCCTATTGTAGTTCCAGGTTGGGAAGACAGCACCATGGGTAATATTTTCTCATCCTATATCATCAAAAATGAATTGAAGGCCAGTACCATGAAGAGTGGTATTGAGTATATGGTTTACCTGAGCGAATGGTACCGAAATAACAGCGCAGGCAAAGGCGTTGGTTTCTTTCAGATCGGCGGTGGTATCGCGGGTGATTTCCCGATTTGTGTGGTACCGATGATGTACCAGGACCTGGAGTGGCATGATGTACCTTTCTGGAGTTATTTCTGCCAGATCAGTGATTCAACAACCTCTTACGGATCATATTCCGGTGCGGTGCCCAATGAAAAAATCACCTGGGGGAAGTTGGACATTAATACGCCTAAATTTATTGTGGAGAGTGATGCTACTATTGTAGCACCATTGATATTTGCATATTTACTCGGATGGTAAAATATTGAGAATAAGAAATAAGGAACAAAAAATAAGGAATAAGAAAGGGAATACAAATACAGTCATTAGTCATTAGTCGGGAGTCTTTAGTCAACAGCCAAAGGAAGGGAATACAGAATACAATAACCGCAAAGTAACGCTGACCAAAGAAAAACGGCTGACCATTTGGTCAGCCGTTTTAATAATTATCCATCCGTCATTAATTTCTTTTATCGCGAATATCTTCTTTACGATCCCACCTGTTTTCCCTGCGATCCCATTTGTCTTCCTTACGGTCACGCACATCTTCTTTACGGTCTCTTACGTCTTCTTTCCTGTCGCGGATATCTTCCATTTTATCCCTGCGGCCACCTTCATGTTTTGCATCACGAATATCTTCTTTCCTGTCTCTTACATCTTCACGACGATCATGACGGTCTTCTTTGCGGTCGGCAACATTCTCCCTGCGATCACGTACATCTTCCCTGCGATCGAATTTATTTTCCATCCGGTCTAACCGGTTGTGTTGCATCATGCGGGCATTAGGTGCTGTTTGAGCCGATGCATTCAGTGAAGCGATAACGAGAGCAGAGACGATGAGTGTTTTTGAATTAATAAGTTTCATACTGTAAGGATTTTTATTTTTTTAATGTGGTACGGAATAATAGACGGCAACAGATAAGATTGGTTTAAAGTACCCCTAAAAAAAACAGGGATAATTTTTAGTTATCCCTGTTTATAATTGGTTATCAATAGATTAATTAATCTTCAGCCGGAAGCGGAATATCCCTTTTCAGAAGAGATTCCCTATTTGCCATTTCCCAGGCTGTATAAAAAACCAGTTGTGCCCTTTTAGCCATGAGTATATAGTTTATTTTATCAGGCGTATCTGTTGGTTTATGGTAATCAGCCTTCAGCATGCCATCATAATAGAAAATGATGGGTACACCTTTGCGGGCAAAATTATAATGATCGCTGCGATAATAAATCCGGTCTTTATCATTTGGATCATTGTATTTATAATCAAGCACCATTTTGGTATATTTTGAATTGGCCGCTTCGCTGATCGGTTTCAGGTCAGAGCTCAATTTATCATCACCTACAACATACACATAATTTAATGTATCTGGTTTCATCCTTTCTGTGTCTGTTCTGCCAATCATATCAATATTCAGGTTAGCAGTTATTTTTTCCAGTGTAAGGCTTGGATTATTTGAATAATATTCTGAACCCCATAAGCCTTTTTCTTCTCCACTAACGGTCATGAATAGTATACTTCTGCGGGGGCCTTTGCCGGCTGCTTTCGCTTTAGCGAAGGCTTCTGCCATTTCAATAACACTTACCGTTCCGGAACCGTCATCATCTGCGCCATAATAAATAACATCACCTCTTTTACCCAGGTGATCATAATGGGCTGTGATCACCAGCCATTCATCTTTCTTATCGGTTCCTTCAATAATACCCAGTACATTGCTGCTCTGCAGGAATTGTACTTTTTTCTGGAAAGCCAGTTCCATATTGGTTTTTATCAATGAACCCTTAACCTGTGCTTTTTTACCTTGTTCTTTAAGGTCGTTCCAGCCAGATCCAATCAGGGTTTCAGCTGCTTTTTCTGAAATGATATAAGCATTAGCCGTTTGTGTTTCCTTATACAATTCTGTATACATATTTCCTAATGGAGTCATTGCCCGGCGTGGAAAATTTCCGCCAACAAGCAATACAGCTGCAGCGCCTTTTTTACTGGCGTTCATAATCTTGGCATAAGTGCCATTAGGTGCCATGAAGCCGCCTCTCTTTGGTTTGTAACTGGCCGGGCCTCCATCAAGTACTAACACAACTTTACCTTTCACATCCAGTGAACCATAATCATCATACGCAGAATCCACAATACCATGACCCGCAAAAACTATTTCGGAAAAATATAGAGTGCTATTGCTGTTTAGTTGGATGATGGGTTGGAAATCATTATTCAGTTCAAGGGTTTTACCATTTACCACCAATCTTGAATCAATCAGGGAATCACGGAAAACGGGGTATGTCATTTGAAAATTTCCGGCATTGCCTGGCTTTAATCCTAACGAGCTGAATTGAGACTCTATGTAAGCAGCCGCCTTTCTTTGTCCTTCGGTGGCTGTTTCCCGGCCTTCCATTTCTTTCGAAGCGATGATGTATAATTGTTTTTTTAAATCCGCTTCAGTGATAGATGCTGCAAAGGGTTTTGGATCTGCCGCTTTTTTCTGGGCTGAGGCTGTCAACCCGGAAGCAAGTGCTACTAATAGAAAGAATTGTTTCATGTCTGTTTCGTGGGATTTGATAAAAAATTCCGGCAAACTTACTGTCAAATTTGCATGCCGTGTAAAAAACTACACTAACGGTAAAGGGTTGATTTAGCTGCAGGCGATCTTTCCCACCCGGGTGGCATGGCGGCCGCCTTCAAATTCTGTGGTAATGAATTTATCAACCATTTGCTGAGAGATATCCAGTGATACATACCTTGCCGGTATACAGATTATATTGGCATTGTTATGCAACCTTGCCAATTCCGCAATGGGTGCGTTCCAGCAAATGGCAGCCCTTATCTTTTGGTGTTTATTGGCAGTTATAGCTACTCCGTTTCCAGATCCGCAAAGAAGGATCCCGAATGCACATTCTCCGGATTCAACAGCTGATGCAACTGCATGTGCAAAATCAGGATAGTCAACAGAGTCTTTAGAAAAAGTGCCAAAATCTTTGACATTCAAACCTTGACCCTGCAGGTATTTTTTCAACTCTTCTTTATAATCAAAACCGGCATGATCACAGCCTATAGCGATCGGCGAAAACAGGTTAAAGGGAGAATGTATATTGTTCATAAAAAACTGATTTACTTTAATGCGAACGAAAGTAATTTACTTTGCGTTCTTACTCCTTTGCGGTTAATGCCTTTCTAACTCACCCCCTGCCCGTCTCTTCCAGAGAGGGGTGCCCATGATAGCAACGCCTCTGCGAAACACTGCGCTCTCTTTTCTCAGCGCTGATTTTTTTGTATTTTATTTTCCACTTTCGATTTTCCACTTTGCACTTTTCTTAGCTCCACTCTTCCCATTTCTTCGCTTCATTCTTCACCACCCGTGCTGAAATAAATATACTTATTTCATATAAAAGAATCAACGGCAAAACAACAACCATTTGACTACCCCAGTCGGGAGACGGAGTTATGACAGCTGCTATTATCAGTAAAGCAACATATGCATATTTCCGGTAATTGCGTAAAAAGGCAGGTGTAATGATGCCCATTTTTGAAAGTACCCATGAAGCCATAGGTAATTCGAAAGCAAGTCCTGCACCTAAGGTGATATCTATAAGTGTGTCCAGATAGTCCTCCAGTGTGGGCCTGTATTCAAGTAATGCGGCAGTTCCGATCTTATAATTTGACAGAAAATTAAATGTAAAAGGAGCCATTACAAAATATCCAAAAGCGGCACCAATGAAAAAAAACAGGCTCACCCATAAGATGATTCCCCTGGTATGTTTTAACTCAGCCGGCTTGAGAGCGGGTTTTACAAAGCGCCATATTTCCCATAACAGGTAAGGTATGGCAACAACAATAGCCAAAGCAATGGCAATGGTGATGCTCGACATGAACGTTCCGCTCACACTGGTTACCTGCAGCTTCATGGTCATCGCCGGCATGCAAAGTGATTCGCCCATACCAAGTGTATGACTAAGGGAGCACATAGCCCGATAAGAAATAAAATCATTTCGGGTAGGACCCATGATTACCTGGTCGAAAATAAAATCAATGAAAATGAAAAATACAATGGCAGCTACAAAAACAAAAAGTACAGCCCTGATAATATGCCAGCGAAGTGCTTCAAGGTGGTCGATAAAGCTCATTTCAGACTCCGTGGTTTCGTTGCCACGGATGCGCTGGAAAAATGACTTTCTATCTGATGTATCTGTTGGCAGAGGATTAAATTTTAAGTGGCAAAGTTAATGGTTAAGTGCCAACAACAGGTTGTTTAGCCTGAAGTTGTTTATTGAAGGACCTTCATTTTAACAGTCTCAATCCTGGTATCACTCACATTCAGGACTTCAAATTCGTAGTTATCAATAATGATCCTTTCCCGCTGCTTTGGAATTGTTTCATGCTGATTGATAATGAACCCGGATAAAGTCTCAGACTCGTTAACCGGAAGTTCAAAATCATATTTTTCATTCAGATAGTCCAACTCCAGGCGACCGGAAAAAATATATTCTTTTTCGGCCAGTTGTTTCTCTACAAATTCTTCTGTGTCATATTCATCTTTTATCTCCCCGAAAATTTCTTCAAGCAGGTCTTCCAGTGTGATGATGCCGGAAGTGCCGCCAAATTCATCCACAACCCAGGCAATACTTTTCCGATCCTTTGAAAACTTGTTGATCAGGTCTGATGCACTCATGCTTTCCGGTACAGCCGGAATAGGTAGCAGTATTGAACGGATATCAGTTGGGTGCTTGAAGAGCGCTAACTGATGCACATAGCCAAGGATATTGTCAATATTTTTATCATAGATTACCAGCTTACTGAGATTGGTCTCCATGAACTTTTTTGTAAGATCATCCATTGACATACTTATGTCCAATGCTTCCACTTCTTTCCTGGGTACAAGGCATTGCCTTATTTTAATCGATGGGAGGGAAAGTGCTGCTTCAAACAGTTCTGTATTCAGTTCAGGATTATCTTCAGCCTGTTCACGTGATTGCTGGATGAATTGTTCCAAATCAACACGGTTGAAAGCGTCTTTTTCATCATGTAACCTTACATTGAATAAATATTTCAGGATCCATTCTGATATCGATACAAACAAAGATGCGATGGGGTATAGCATCCCATAGAAAAAATTTACAACAGGCGTAAAAAACAATAAGAGTGTATCATTCTTGGCTTTAAAAATCGCACGGCAAAAGAAAATAAAAAATATGATAATCACACTGGCAAGAACCGTATCGAAAATGATGCGGATATATTGTAAATAGGGAATCGCTTCCTGTACAAGAAGGCCCTCCGCCCTGGTCCAAACCGGTGTAAGGAACTCTCCTATCAGAAGCCCATAGGTTACCAGCGCCAGGTTAATGCCTATAAGAGTGGTGCCAATGAATTTGGCCGGTGTGTCCATGAATTCTGAAAGGATCTTTCCACTCCGGAGACCCTGCTTCTTTTTTAATTCAATAGGCAGTTTATTTGCTGAAACAAATGCCACTTCAATGCCTGCGAAAAAACCCACCAGCAGGAATGCCACAATAATGCCGATCAATAAGACCATTTCCATGGAAACAAAGATAGGGAAAGGAGTCAAGAGTCAAAAGGTGCTAGTTGACAGTCGCCAGTCCCCAGTCACCAGTCGCCAAAAACAGCCGAATGAGGAGTCGTTAGTCGGGAGTCATTAGTCAAAAGCCAAATGCAATACCCTTTTGGTGAGATAAGTATTTTTTAGAAACCAATTGAATAGTAATGTTTACTATTAATCACGGCTGTTTTTGGCGACTGGCGACTGTCTACTGGTGACTGGCTACTGAAGGAACCCGGATACAATTTCTGCAGCTTCTATGCAGGCTTTTTCCAGGACATCGTTGAGGATAATATGATCAAAATTGTCTTTAAAAGATAATTCATAGGTGGCCTTATTTATTCTGGCTTCTATGGATTCGGGCGTTTCTGTACCCCTGAATTCCAGCCTTTTACGGAGTTCGGATACGGATGGCGGCTCTATGAACAAGGAGACTGATTCGGTTGGATATTGTTTCTGGACATTTATCGCCCCTTTGATATCTATATCCAGTACCGGTACCTTTCCGGCTGACCATATTTTGTTGATCTCCGACTTAAGGGTACCATAATATTTCCCTTCATAGACCATCTCCCATTCGATAAAGGCATCTTCTTTTATCTTCTGCCTGAACTCTTCCGGGCTGATAAAATAGTAATCCTTACCGTCTTTTTCCTGTCCGCGGGGCTGGCGCGTTGCCGCCGAAATGGAAAAAGCCAGTTGATCGGGAAATTTGTTGAGCAGGTAACGGGTAATAGAAGTTTTCCCCGCACCGGAAGGAGCAGCTATTATTATGATCTTATGGTTGATTTTATCCATTTATGTTAAATCGGAGTAGACGGTCAACAGTTGACAGTCGCCAGTCACCAATTGACAGTCGCCAGTCACCAGTTGACAGCCAAATACACTTTGATGCAAAATAGCATATATCATCTCAACTTTGGCTGTGGGAAAAGGCACTGAAAATATTTTGTATGTAAAAAGCCGTTTGGCAAATACTAAGGGCTGTTTTGGCGACTGGTGACTGGGGACTGGCTACTTTTCAGCTATCCATCAATTCTTTTAATATTTGCTCCCAGAGCAAGCAATCGCTTATCGATATACTGGTATCCGCGGTCTATCTGTTCGATATTCTGGATCACGCTTCGTCCTTCTGCACTAAGTGCAGCAATCAGCAATGAAACGCCGGCCCGGATATCGGGGCTGCTCATTGTGATACCCCTCAGTTTTTGTTCCCTTTCAAGACCAATTACGGCAGCACGGTGCGGATCACAAAGAATGATACGGGCGCCCATATCAAGAAGTTTATCAACAAAAAATAAGCGGCTTTCAAACATTTTCTGATGAATGAGTACACTGCCCCTGGCCTGCGTGGCCACTACCAGCACAATGCTCAGCAGATCAGGTGTAAAGCCTGGCCAGGGATGATCGGATATGGTTAATACTGAGCCATCGAGGAATGTCTGGATCTCATAAACATCCTGTTGGGGAATAAAAATATCATCACCCCTGAATTCCATCCGGATTCCCAGCTGACGGAATTTTTCCGGTATCACACCCAGGTGCTCGATTCCGGCATTTTTAATAGTGATCTCACTCTGGGTCATGGCTGCGAGGCCGATAAACGAGCCTACTTCTATCATGTCCGGCAGCATACTGTGTTCTGTTCCGCCAAGACTTTCAACCCCTTCAATAGTGATTAAGTTAGAACTTATGCCGCTTATTTTCGCCCCCATGCGGTTAAGCATGCGGCAGAGTTGTTGTGTGTAAGGTTCGCAGGCGGCATTGTAAATGGTGGTTGTTCCTTTAGCCATTACCGCTGCGAGAATAATATTGGCAGTACCCGTTACCGATGGTTCATCCAGCAGCAGGTTAGCGCCTTTCAGTTCAGGCGCCTCCAGGTGGAAGAAGCCATCTTCCATATGATAAGTGAACTTTACTCCTAGTTTTTCGAACCCGATAATATGCGTGTCCAGCCGGCGCCTTCCGATCTTGTCGCCTCCAGGTTTGGGAATAAAAGCCTTTCTGAACCGGGAAAGAAGCGGGCCAGCTATCATAACGGAGCCGCGTAACCGACCACTTTTGTGCCTGAACGTTTCCCCATGGAGGTAGTCCATGTCGATATTATCAGCCTGGAAAATACAGGTATGCCGGTCGATCCGGTTTACCTGGACACCCATCTCAGCCAGTAGTTCGATAAGGAGGTTTACATCCAGGATATCCGGGATGTTTTTTATGGTAACTTTTTCTGCTGTAAGTAATACTGCGCTAATGATCTGCAGGGCTTCATTCTTCGCACCCTGCGGGGTTATTTCTCCTTTCAGCCTTTTGCCGCCGTAAACTTCAAATGATTGCATGTGATAATAAAGCGATGAGGAGAAATGAGATTATTTAAAGCGCTTCTTGCCGAATTTTGGTTGTGGGCGATTTTTATTATTGCCACCCTGGCCACCACCCTGCTGGTTTCGTCCATTACCACTTCGCTGCTGGAAGCCACCACTTTTTCCACGTTTTACAAAACGATCATCCCTTTCACGGTATGCTTTTACAAAAGGTGTTGCGGTAAATTCTAATTGGCCACCAGTGATGGAATTAAGTTCCTGGCGGATGGCATCATCATGCACCAGTTCTTTATGCCAGTTATTATAGGCCAGTTTCATATAGTAGGCAATTGCATTGGCAAAACCAGACCTTTTTTCCGGATTTTCTTCATTCAGTGCCTTTTTAATCACTGTTTCCAGGTTCACACCGAGGTGCGAATATTTCGGGTATCGCTTAGGGTAAGGTAAGGGCTTTGGTTTTGCTTTTAATGTTTCTGCAGTTGGTATCGGGTAGGGACTGTCCACATCCAGTTTGAAATCTGAAATAAGGAACAGGTGATCCCATAACTTATGGCGGAAATCCTCTACATTTTTAAGGTGGGGGTTCAGAAATCCCATTAATTCGATAACGGCATGTGCATTGCGCTGCCTGCGTTCCCTGTCTTCAATGGTAAGCAGGTGGTCGATCATTTTCTGAATATGACGGCCATATTCACGCATCACTAACTGATTTCGGGTAGTATTATATTCCATATGTATCATGGTACAGACAAAAATAGGTGAATCGGGGCAAAATGTAGCATCTGTGGCAAAAACAGTCACCAGTCGCCAGTCGACAGTCGCCAATACAGCAGCAATAAACATCCTGCTTTTTGGACCTCCTCAAAAACAACACAGCCAAATGCATACTAATAATGAATTTGGCTGTGTTGTTTTTAAGATTATTTCTACCCTGGTATAAAACTATTTACTATTAATAAGGCTGTTTTTGGCGACTGTCGACTGGCGACTGGCTACTATTCAATAGTTAGTCTGGTAACCGATTGCTCCCCGGTTTGCGGGTTTTTCACCCTCATCCAGTAAAGGCCTTTTATATGGGTTTTACTGAAATTCACCTGAAGGCTGCTGTTTTTAGATACTTTATACATATTACTTTCCATAATTTGTCCTACCGTATTTATCAGGGACACTTCCAGGCTTCCGCTCTGAGGGCTGTCGAACTGTATGGTAACCTGTTTTTTAGCAGGATTTGGGTACAGGGTAGTATTTATGGTTCCATTTTCGGTAAATGAGACAGTTTTTATAGCTGAAATAAATTCTTTACCCTGTGCATTTGTTTGGCGGATCCTGAAAAACACCCTTCCATTTTCTCCGGTTGGAGGAACAAAAAGGTATTCGTACTGGGCTGTACCTACCGACATTGCACTTCTGGTATCCAGCGCTGTAAAGTTTGTGCCATTACGGCTGTATTCAATTACATATTTATTGCTGATCTTTTCGTTTTCGGTTATCCATTTCAGAGATACCTGGCGGTTATTTCTTACCACGGAAAAGTTTTTCATGCCTGTAGGTAAAACAGCATTAGGGCACCAATAATAGCTGAGCCTGAAATTTACACTTGTGTTGGCAGCAACGTCCAGCCTGAAGTTATTACTCCCCTGCAGCATGGTTGCACTACCACTGTTGATGTAAGTAAAATTCACTGTTCCAACTCCCTGGTAGGGTACTACATTCGTTGTTGTACGGGTAAGGGTAAGATTATTAAAAACTGTTTCTGGACCAATATGAACGGTTGAATCCGGGGAAGGCCCGGGATTTGCGGTTAACGAATAGGGACCGTAATCTTTATTCCAGGTCTGGCTGGCTGAAATCCCGCCACCTGAAGGGCCACTGATACTGGTGATCCGGAAATAGTTCATAAAGTAGTCAGGTACATCAAAGGGCTCCCTATTATAAAGGTCCATATCCAAAATAGTGGTAATGGATGTCCTGAGCCTGACACAGGAAAGGGTACCCATTGTTGGGTCGAATTTAGGCAAACTCACTACTATGTTTGGATCAGAAATCCCTGAAACAAGTGTTGTATGTACCACAGAATCAATTGGATCGCCGCTTGGACAGCTACACTGAGCTTGAGTTGTTTGTGGGGGGATAATAGATGCGGTCAGCCAAACTGCACAAATAATTTTGTATAGTTGCTTCATAGGTGATGGATTTTAGTTTTATCAAATAGGATGGATCGTGTATAAAAGTACACCACTAAAAATTCAATGTCAAGCCTTTTGCAGGATTCACATTAATAATTAGTGATTTTATATAAAACGAAAGAAAGGCTTCATTTATTTTAAAAAAACCAGCTTTAACCATAATCCTTTAGCGTAGATTTGGAGCCCGTTGAAAACCATGAGAATAGCTATAAATACACGGTTTGGTGCATACGATTACCAGGAAGGTTACGGCCGGTTTACCCGGGAGATAAGCTATGGGCTTGCGGCTGCAAACAAAGACGATAAGTTTTATTTTTTTTCCGACAAAGCTTTATCTCCAGTTAATCAAACCTTTAACAATATAAATCAGATAGTTGCAGGGCCACAGGCAAGACACCCATTTCTTTGGAAATTCTGGTACGATATAAGAATACCCCGGTTACTGGCAAAGTGCAAAGCCGAGGTTTTTTTCTCGCCGGATGGTATTTGTTCTCTGCAGACCAAAGTGCCCCAGGTAATGGCTATACACGACCTTGCCTTTCTTCATTATCCCCGGTTCTTGCCTAAAAGCCAGCAGTGGTTTTATAAACAATATACTCCGGCATTCATCCGTAAGGCAAAAAAAATCATAACCGTTTCGTCTTTTTCACGCAACGATCTGATAAAACAATATCCATTTGCAAAGGACAAAACTGAAGTGGTTTATAATGCTGCAGATCCTTCCTTCAGGCCACTTTCCTGGACAGAAAAGGAATCCTGGAAAGAATCATTTACTGAAGGCCGGGAGTATTTTCTATACGTGGGATCGGTACATCCGCGAAAAAACCTGGTAAACCTGTTAAAAGCATTTTCCGGGTTTAAAAAAAGGCAAAAAACAAATATGCTGCTGGTCATTGCCGGGAGAATGGCATGGCAGCACGAGGAATTCACGGATGCTTTATCCACTTTTAAATTCAGGAATGATGTTAAACTTACAGGCTATATTTCGAATGAGGAACTCGTAAAACTGCTGGGATCAGCCTATGCGCTGATATATCCTTCTGTTTGGGAGGGGTTTGGCATGCCAGTATTGGAAGCCATGCAGGCTGGAGTTCCGGTACTTTGTTCCGGAACAAGTGCTTTGCCGGAAATTGCTGAAGATGCCGCACTTTTTTTTGATCCATTGAAACCGGATGATATTGGGCAGCAAATGGCCCATGTGTACAAAGATGAACAGGCGCGGAGCCTGATGATCGAGCGTGGGTTGAAAAGGGCCGGAGCATTCAGTTGGAGTCAATCCTGCGGGCAGGTAAGAGAAATACTACAGGATGCAGCATCTCGGTAGATCAATCCGTACCTTCGCTTTTTTACATATTTTCATTTTTATATGCAACAATCAACTATAACAATTGATGTACTGCTGGATCAGCAGAAAATTCCTACAGAGATTAACTGGAATGCTTCACAATCGAGTTCAGATGACAAGCAACTGGCGAAAGCCATGATGGTGGCTTTCTGGGATGGTCAGGAAAAAGCGGCCATGCGCATAGACCTCTGGACAAAAGAAATGATGGTGGATGAAATGGCCGATTTTTATTACCAGAACCTGATGGGCCTGGCGGATACATTTGAAAGAGCAACCCATAATAAAGAATTGGTTGAGGATATGAAAAAATTTGCCAGGAATTTCTATACCAAGTTCAAGGATATGCAGCAGAAGGAAATGCAGAAAGGACTTTGAGAAAATCGAAAGTGGAAAATCGAAAATCGAAAGTGAAATACAAATACAGAAACCGCAAAGAAAGAAGAGCGCAAAGAATGTAATACTAAAGCCAAAATATAAACGAATGTCACTCGAAAAAACAGTTAATGAACAGATAAAAACAGCGATGCTGGCAAAAGATGAGGCCGGCCTTCGTTCACTAAGGGCCATAAAGGCAGCCATTCTGCTGGCAAAAACGGCTGAAGGTGCGGGCGATACAATGTCTTCCGAAGATGAAACAAAACTCCTGCAGAAACTGGTAAAACAACGAAAGGATTCTCTTGACATATTTACTCAGCAGAACCGGCCGGACCTGGCGAAAAAGGAAAGCGAGGAGATTGCTGTCATAGAAAAATTTCTGCCCAAACCACTGAGTGCAGATGAGCTTAGAGCTGCAGTAGCGGATATTATAGCGACCACCGGTGCATCATCTCCTGCAGATATGGGAAAAGTGATGGGTATCGCTTCAAAACAACTTTCTGGAAAAGCCGACGGTAAAACCATTTCAGAAGTGGTGAAATCTTTACTCTCCAACAAATAAATAAATATGGGAATTGATATCGCTTTTCTTATCATATTGGCATTTGCTGCCATGAAGGGGTTTAGTCGCGGGTTGATAATGGCGGTGTTCTCTTTTGC
>JAHEEX010000054.1 GCA_024640465.1 Sphingobacteriales bacterium
TATACAAAGCAGTTGGTGGAGTCTATTCCTGGAAGGAGCAGGATTTAGAGGATTTCATGCATTAGGGAGATGGATTAAAGGGATTTAGAAAGAAATTGGGCTTCTCCAGGTTTCCAAAACCTCCCCAGGTTTCCAAAACCTCCCCAGGTTTCCAAAACCTCCCCAGGTTTCCAAAACCTCCCCAGGTTTCCAAAACCTACCCAGGTTTCCAAAACCTACCTAGGTTTCCAAAACCTCCCAAGGTTTCCAAAACCTCCCAAGGTTTCCAAAACCCCCCATGGTTTCCAAAACCTACCCCCTTTTCCAAAACCTCCAAATTCTTGTAAAAATTATTTAGAACCCTCAACAAACTTCCACTCATTATTTGCCGGATTAAAGTCCGGGAAAACCTTATCCGGGTCAATTACCACCTGTGTTATCTCCTCTGTTGAATTTACCTTGAACTTCCAGCTTTTATTATTTTGCCAGATTTCTACCGGGAGAGATTTCCTTGCTTTGGTTCCACTCTTTGTTGTGTATTCAACAATCAATGGCATGGCCATTTGATCCAGATTGTCAACAGTGATCAAAGCACCATTTTCAGCTTTGCCATTTACATATTCAACTTTGCTGACAGCCTGGTCTAAGCGCCAGTTCTCCAGGAACATCCCCTTCCAGAACCATCCCAGGTCTTCTCCAAGTGAATTCTCCATACTCCTGAAAAAATCCCAGGGTGAAGGATGCTTAAAAGACCAGTCGCGGATGTATTTCTGAAAAGCATAATCAAAGCGTTCAGGCCCTGTTACCTGGTTTCGAAGTAAACCCAATGCATAACCAGGCTTAAAATAAAGCGCCAGCCCGATATTGGCTTCTTTCATACCATCCGGTGTATTCAGTATAGCTTCCGACTGATCACTGAACATAAATTTTGCAACCATTTGTCCATCGATGGCCCCTTCTTTATATTCCCCTTTATTGAAGTCCTCAGAAGCAATGGTATTGATGAATGTATTAAAGCCTTCATCCATCCAGCCATATTTTCTTTCATTGCTTCCTACGATCATCGGGAACCAGGTATGACCAAATTCATGATCTGTAACGCCCCATAGTGATTCTCCTTTAGCCTGTGCCCCACAGAATACTATTCCCGGGTATTCCATTCCTCCTATATTACTGGCAACATTCACAGCAGCCGGGTATGGAAACTCAAACCAGCGTTTGGAATAATTTTCGATACTGGCTTTGGTATATTCTGTTGCCCTGCCCCATGCTTCGTTTCCGGCAACATTTACAGGATATACAGATTGTGCCATGGCCTTTTTTCCACTGGGAAGATTGATCCGGGCAGCGTCCCAAATAAATGATTTAGATGATGCCCAGGCAAAATCACGTGAATTGGTGATCTTATACTTCCAGGTCAATGTTGATTTTTGTGGCCTGGAACCAGCATCTGACACTTCATCCTTTGACCTGATAGCTACAGTTGCGTCACTTTGTTTGGCATTATTGTATCTTTTCAATTGTTCCGCAGTAAGCACATCGGCAGGATTAAGTAATTCACCTGAAGCCACAACAATGTGGTTGGCTGGCGCAGTAATAGCTACATCAAAATCACCATACTCCAGGTAAAATTCACTTGCTCCAAGATATGGCAGCGTATTCCAGCCCTGGATATCATCAAACACACAAATGCGCGGATACCACTGTGCAATTGCATAAATATTTCCACCGGCTGTTTTTAATATACCGGTTCTGTCTGCACCATACTCCGGGACAATATAGGAATAGTCGATTTTCACTTTTACAACATCACCTTTTGCCTGCAGTGCTTTGCCAAGTTTTACCTGCATGCGTGTATCCGTAATGATCGGATCCACAGCAGTCTCTGTTGTTTTCCCTCCCGCAGTGGAAATAACTTTTACACTACTGATAGTATATCCACCTTCAAAAGGACTTTTACTATCGCCATAACGACTTCTTCCGGTTGGAGAAATTTTAGCAAATCCCCTCGATTTGGTATTGAATAAATTCTGATCCAGCTGGAACCAGAGAAATGGAAGATTATGCGGACTATTATTCTTGTAGGTTAAAGTGACAGATCCTTTTACTTCATTTTTCGTATCGTCCAATGAGGCAGTGATTTGGTAATCTGCCCGGTTCTGCCAGTAGGCCGGACCAGGCTCTCCGCTTCCGGAACGATATTCATTTCCATATTGTTGATAAAATAATGGAGAAAACAAAGCATGAGGATCATAATTCGACTTAACAGCAGTGGTTTGCTGAGCAAAAGTTAAATTGAACAACAAAACGAATAATGGTAAGGCAAGTCCTGTTTTTTTAAACATTTTTTACTGGTTAAAATTTATAATTGTGTTAATCTAGTCTATTGTAATGATTCAAGAAGTTTTTTCCCTTCGGCCTTATATCCCGCATCATCCTGGGTTTTAGGTGGTAACTTTTGCATTTTAGTAAGTACTTCAATGGCCTTATCGCTTTGCCCGTTTTCTTTATATGCTTTGGCCAGCTCCAGATAGTTGAGCACAAACCATGGGTCAATTGCCTTTGCTTTTTCGAAATTGAGAATAGCTAGAGGCAATGATGCCGGAGGTAAACCGCCATACATTACTTTTAGGGCAGCCTTTTCTGCAAAATTCAGCATGGTCACTTCAAGATGCCATTTTCCTAAAATATGCAGGGCCTTAAAATGGTTGGGGTTGACTGCTAAAGCGGCATCTGCGTATTTTTTGATATCCCTTACATGTTGCACTTTTTCTTTTCCGCTTTTGATCATTGCCATTCTACCCATTGCCAGTGCCATAACATAATTGGCATCGGCATCTGTTGCATTTATTTTGAGTGCAGACTCTGCATATGTCCTCGCAGCATTATAATATTCTTCTTTATTTTTTTTGTCCTTCTGCCTGTTACCAATGATGCTGTTCATTTCGCTTGTCTTAATAAGCGCATCCAGGTCATTCGGCGACAACTTGAGTGCTTCCTGGTATTTTTTTACAGCTTCTTCTTCCTTCATGGATTTTACCAGCTGATCACCTTCATTTATAAGATATTTTACATCCTGTGAAAATAGGTTGCACAGGAAACACGAGCAAAAAATCAGTATAATCGTTTTTTTGAACATCTTTTGTCAAAATTTTTTTACATAATTTACACCAACCTGCCCGTGAAAGTTAACCATTGGAGGCGCTAATTTACATAGGGTTATGTTAATTTCAGAAACAAATGGATAACTGGTTTTAATCTGACCTGCAATTTGCTGGCAAACAGTCTCTAACAAGGGTTTGGGTACAGACATATTATCCTTGACAATTTCCTGTAAATGGGTATAACTGATGCTTTCATCGAGTTTTTCTATGAACCCCTTTTCTTCAAAGGAAACTTCCATGTTTACCTCAAACTCGTTGCCGGTAATCTGTTCTTCTGCAAAAACACCATGACGTGCAATGCATTTAAAATTCCGTAAAAGAATCTTCATCATATAATATCACCCTCTTTTATAATTTTTTCGTTTAAGCCAGAATTTGGTGAAGTCCGCACCAGACAAAGCTAGTTTATCTGCCGGTAGATTTTTCTGTAACCTGAAATTTGTAAAAGTTGTATCTGTAAGATTAAATAAAAGTATCTCCGGACTCCAACTTGTATTTGACTCATCGATATTTATCATTCCCAGAATGAAAGACCGATCATTGATCCAATCGGCTGTTTCAACTATTTGTTGGGGGCCATTGTACATGAGTTGCTTTTTTGCCCCGGTCCTTTTATTGATCCAAACCACTTCCTGGTCGGGGTCGCCACCTATGACAATCCGTTCACCAGATTTATCGACTTCGATCAATTGATTATACGTCCAGAAATCTATTATTTGAGTGCTGTCTGGAGAGAAAGATAGTAACGGAAAGAAATTGTCCATCAACGATAAATCCCCTGTGGTGGCGTCTTCCAGGCTGTCTAAGTGTATGGCAACGCCGGATGCCTTAAAATTCTGCTTATTAAATGCTGTATCAAATTGCTGGTAATATTTAATCCAAAGCATGAGGTTTTCCGGGAGGGGATTAATCGAAATGGTATCATTTTCCTGGTAGCTTTCAGGCCTGCTCGCGATATTCAATTCTTCTTCTGCAGAATTGGTATCTTTCCTGCCGCAGGAAAGAATAATGACAGCCACTAGAATGATTAAGAGTATAATCTCTACGATTAAATAACCTGCAAATATTTTTGTCTTTTTCATGCAACACACCATTCAGGTTCCAAAAAAAAGATATGCAACAGTTATTGCTGTTAGTATACCTACCAGGTCTGCCAGTAGCATCGATGGAATGGCATAGCGGGTATTCTTAACCGATACTGAACCAAAATAAACAGCTATTACATAAAATGTTGTATCGCTTGACCCCTGGAATACGGCTGAAAGCCTGCCTGCGAAAGAATCTGCTCCATACTTCGTCATGGTATCAATCATCATAGCCCTTGATCCACTCCCACTCAAAGGTTTCATTAATGCAGTGGGAAGTGCAGTAACGAAATCGGTTCTCATGCCCATTGACGAAAAAAGATTGCTCAGTCCGTTGATCAGGAAATCGAAAGCCCCCGAATTCCGCAATACACTTATAGCCACCAGCATCGCTACCAGGTATGGAATGATCTTAATGGCTATTTCGAATCCTCCTTTTGCACCATCAATAAACGCTTCAAAAACATTGATCTTTTTTCTTAACCCTCCCAATAAAAAGGCCAGGAAAATAAGAAGGATCAGCCCATTACTCAACACAGAAGAAAACTTTTCAATTCCCGGTTGATCCAGAAAAGTTTTCAGGTACCAGATTAATGCGCCTATCAAAGCAGAAATGCCCAGGATCCAGCCTAAAATAACAGGTTGTAAAAGATTTATTTTTTGCCTGATCGATACCACGATCAATGCTGCTACAGTTGCTGCAAATGTGGCGATCATGCAGGGGATAAATATGTCGGTGGGATTAGCTGCAGGAGGTTTTACTGCTGCCCGCATGGCTATGATGCTAATCGGTATCAGGGTTAGCCCTGATGCATGCAGCACCAGGAACATTATTTGTGCATTGGAGGCTGTATCTTTTTTAGGATTCAACTCCTGTAAGCTCTCCATGGCTTTCAAACCAAAAGGCGTTGCGGCATTATCCAGCCCCAGCAGGTTGGCCGAAAAATTCATCATCATATGTCCCATCGCGGGATGTTGTTTGGGGATATCCGGAAAAAGCCTTCCAAAAAAGGGACCCACAATCCTCGACAAAAAACGGATGGCCCCGGCTTTCTCGCCAATATTCATAAAACCCAGGAAAAGGGTCATGATGCCAATGAGTTTGAACGACAGGTCAACACTGTCTCCGGCTGATTTGAAGATACCATCAACGATCGTTTTAAAGATCATGGTATCCCCTGTTACTACCCATTGCACAAAGGCAATACCAAAGGAAATCAGGAAAAAGGCCAGCCAGATATAATTGAGCGTCATATAAGGATCGGTTTCAGTCTTCAAGATTCAGGTTTTTTGCCGAAATGCCAAAAGAAATCTTTGCCGGAACATCCCCTGAATCGGCGTATCTTTGCAGCCGCAAAAAATATTGATCAACAAATACCGTATATAAATGGCATTACAGGCCGGCATCGTAGGATTACCCAATGTGGGGAAGTCCACCCTTTTCAACGCTTTAAGCAACGCCAAGGCTCAGGCAGCCAATTTTCCCTTTTGCACCATCGAACCCAATATTGGGGTTATCACGGTTCCCGATGAGCGTTTGATCAACCTGGAAAGACTGGTGAAACCCAATCGCGTGGTTCCAACAACCGTGGAAATTGTAGACATAGCCGGGTTGGTTAAAGGTGCCAGCAAGGGCGAAGGCCTGGGGAATCAATTCCTGGGAAATATCCGTAGTACGGATGCCATCATCCATGTGCTTCGTTGTTTTGAAGACGATAATGTGATACATGTTGACGGTAAAGTGAACCCGGTGAGCGATAAAGAAGTAATTGACACAGAGCTTCAGTTAAAAGACCTGGACAGCGTTGATAAAAAAATATCCAAATCGGAAAAACTGGCCAAGACCGGTGATCGTGAATTACTCCACGGCCTGGAAATATTGCAGGCTTTGAAAGCCCACCTGGAACAAGGCAAAAATGCCAGATCCATGAATCTGTCGAAAGAAGATGAAGAAAAACATGTTCGCGATATGTTTCTGCTGACCATGAAACCGGTCATCTATGTATGCAATGTGGATGAACAAAGCGTAGTTAACGGTAACGAACATACGAAGGCTGTCAGGGAGAACGTCAAAAACGAAAATGCGGAGATCATATATGTGAGTGCCGCCATTGAAAGTGAGATTGCTGTCATGGAAAGTTTTGACGACAGGCAGTTATTCCTGGAAGATCTCGGGTTGAGTGAAAGTGGCGTAACGCGTTTAATTAAATCGACGTACAGGTTATTGAACCTCGCTACTTACTTTACTGCCGGCGTTCAGGAAGTGCGTGCCTGGACCATTACAAAGGGCATGCTGGCGCCACAGGCTGCTGCGGTGATTCATACTGATTTTGAAAAAGGATTTATCCGAGCAGAAGTTATCCGTTACCAGGATTTTATAGAACTTGGATCGGAAGCCGCATGCCGGGATGCCGGGAAGCTGGCGGTTCAGGGAAAAGATTATGTAGTGGAAGACGGAGACATCATGCATTTCCGTTTTAATGTGTAATGAAAAAATCTTGACATAAAAAAAACCAGCGGTTATCGCTGGTTTTTTTTATGTCGATTTGAATCATTATTGAGGAAGAAGTACCTGGTCAATTACATGATAAACACCATTCACACAATGCCTGTCAACAGCAATGATGTTGGAAGCTGTTGGATTGACAAAACCTTTCACGGTGGCCGGTGGGGTGGCATTTACAACCAATGGCGGAGCAGGGTTAGGTGCCAGCACCACTTTAAGCCATGTATTTATTGCTGTAGGTGTGGTAGGCAGGTTTACAGAAAAGGCCCTTGAACCTGTGAATGGCTGAACACTTCCGGTTGTTGGAGGTTTGTTGTCTTTGATATGAACATGATAAGCAACTACCCCAATTACATTGGGAACAGGTAATAAGTTGATAGAACTGGCAACAGGTGGCAGTCCCAGTGCGGTAAGTAGTGCACGAAAAGCATTATTATTTGGCGCAAAAACGGTAAAATTTAAAACAGGATTTGCCAGTAATTCCGAAAATTTTGCTCCTGCTGGTAGCCCCAGATCAGCCCTCGCAATTGCCGTCATCAGGAAACTGAAAGTGGTATCCCTTGACAGGGTATCTGCAAGCACTCTTGAAGGTGGAAATACCGGAACAAATACATTATGCATTACGCCATTTGCCGCCTGGATATCCGCAGTGGTTACCGGAATATTATTTACATAAGCATTTGCGCCTCTCCTTGAAGGGAAAGTGCTCATCCTCACTAAGGGGTTCGTGTTTGGTGCCGGAAGGATAAACAGAGTTGGTAACTGTGCATTGGGAAAACTATCCGGAATGGAAGTACTTACTAACTTCTGTCCTATAACATGGTACTGTATCAATGGAACAAGTGTGGTCAGTGGAAGCCCGTTGATCTGTGCATCTGTAGTAATACCTATCCGTCCAAAAGCTGCATTATTTGGCGCAAAAAGCGTGTATACAGAACTTTTATTGGAAAGTGCATCCATTAATCCAACCCGGGTTACCGCAGTTTTCAGCAAACTGTAGTCTGGATTAGTGCTAATTAACTCCCCTATGGAACTGCCCGAACCTACCGGATATTCAATAGGAACAGGAGCCGGAACATCTTTGTTACAGGAAGCCAGCGTAATGCCTATGCAAAAGGCTATCACCGCAACAGGCCATGTATTTTTAAATAATCTGCTCATATATATGTAATGTTTTCTTAGTTAATGATTAAAAGATGTTATATCCAAAAGCAACATAATATAAACCTCCCATGGAAGGATTAGCTATCGCGTTTGTATAATATTGGTTCAGGAGATTGTTGGCACCAAAACGGATGACAGACTTGATCTCTGGAAACTTATAACTAACCTGTGCATCCAGGTTGTGGAATGCCGGAACATAACCATTAGCCAGATCACTTTCATAATAGAAAGTATCCTGCCAGCGATAGGCAATGGAGAATCCAATCCTTCCGCCTTTACCCAAACTATTATTTCCAGCAACAATATTTGCCCTGAAATTTGGTGAGTTGAAATTGGTGATAAAACCTTCCGGCACATCCTGCAAATCATCATAGCTGCCATTTAAGTTCGCAAAGAACCCTTTGCTGAAGCGGTACTCAAGACTTAAACCTGCACCAATTGTTTTAACCTTAGATGGTGTATTAACCGGAACAGAAAGGTTCCTGCGAGTAGCAGAATTTAATAGATCAGTAGGTTGAGGATTTGATGTTGTTGATTGCAAAACAATAATCCTTGTTATGAAATCTTTATAAATACCATAGTATCCATAAGCATCTATCAGTAATTTATTATTAGCCACCAATCCGCGATAACCAACTTCATAGGAAGTTACAGCCTCTGGCCTGAAATCTTCAAAAGTTTGCACTTTAAGGCTTGGATTAGGCCCGGATAATGCAGCTGCTGAATAAACAGGATTTCCTTCAAAATTGTAGAACTCTTTCAATTGTGGAACACCACCAATCAGGATACCACCACCCACAGCCAGGTTGATCCACTGTTGTTGTGTGGATGGGAACCTGTATGCCTGCTGATAAGATACCCTGATATTATTATTGTTGGCAACTTTAAATAAAGCGGTAGCCCTTGGGGTAAACCTTCCTTTAAAGTTGGAGTTTTTGTCATAACGAAGGGATACAGTTAATTTAAGGAAATCATCGAAAAGTGGTTTAGTAACTTGAGCGTAAGCACCATATTCATTGATCCCTATTGGGCCTGCAGAATCTGCAAACAATGTTCCTTCAGAATTCAATACAAAGCGGCGAAAATTACCACCAACCAAAACCTCAGCCCATTTGCCGGTAAGATGTGTCAGGTTATACTGACCTTCGGTTGCATAGAGATTTGTACGGTCAACAAAAAGACCACCACCTTCAGATATGGGCTTTAACCTCACGGAATCATATGTTTTGTTGAACTGGGGACTTCCTGCTTCCGGCCTGCCAACATCTGCAACACCACGAGCCAGGTTATGTGCATTGATATCTGTAGCGCCACCTAATTTGGCATTCAGGAAAGCCTGACCATATTGGGTGTACCATGTTTGGGATGGCTTCCATCCTTCATTAAAAATACGGGTTGTAATGGTCGTGTTATAAGACTGTCCTGCATTTTCCTGTGTGGTATAAGCACGAAGAAACCAATTGGTATGATTCAGTTCAACTTTATATTGTCCCATCTTCAGGTCGCGCAGTGAATAACGGTCGCTTCCGGTATAAACGGTATTACCCGTACCCCAGAATCCGGCTACGATTGCTTCCAGTGAATTGGTAATTTTATAATTCAGTGATCCGCCTAATTTGAAGTTTACCGTGTTTGGATCAGTAACCTGTTTTTCTGTGTAACCTGTACGTGAAACAGGAATCGGGCTGCCTGAAATGGTAGAGATATACGGAGCAAGGAATGGCGCTTGTTGAGCAATGCCGGTTAACACCTGGCGAAGGTCGATGGTTGTTTCATCTCCGTATGTGTTGATACCATCATAGTTTGGATCCGTTTCACGGGTTCCGGGTACGATATTCTCAGAAGCCCTGTTAAGCCTGTTTACGTTCCGGTAATCAGCTGCCAGCCAGTCTTTGGCCTGTATAAATTCTGTATTTATCTTAAAAGCAAATTTATCGCCTATCTTCTTAGCCCAACGGAGGTTCCAGTTATGGTAAGGAGATGGGTTTCTGTATTTACTATCAGTATGCATAATACCTTCTTTCACCATGAAAGAAAGTCCCTGGTATTTAAATGGACTCTTACTGTTGATCAGCAGGGTTCCATTCATACCTCCAGGGCCATACAATGCAGAGGATGCACCCTGAAGCAATTCCATGCTTTCCACATCCAGTTCATTCAAACCTATAAAACTACCAACGGCAAAGTTCAAACCAGGAGCCTGGTTATCCATACCATCAACAATTTGGTTGAACCTGGTATTACCACTTCCGGAGAAACCCCGGGTAGTTACGGTTTTAAAAGTAAGACTCGCCGTTACCATGTCAACACCTTTCAGATTACCAACCACATCAAAATAGTTGGCTGCCGGAGCATTTCTCAAAGCAGCGGTGTTTACACGCTCAATGGAAACGGGCGATTCCAGTATCCTGGTAGGGACCCTGGTTGCTGAGATCACAACCTCATCTCCAAGTGAGGAACTGGCATTAAGCACTATGGCAGGTATTTCACCAGGGCCGGTTACTTCAACTTCTTTAAAATCATAGCCAATAGAAGTAAACACAAGCGTAACCGGGAATTTTACTGTAGAAGGTACCGTCAGTTTGAAAGCACCTTTATCATCTGTAAAAGTTCCGGCAGTAGTACCTTTAATACTAACTGAAACGGATCCAACCATTTCTTTAGTTAAGGAGTTCTGTACGCTTCCGGTTATGATCTGGGTCTGTGCAAAAACAATCGTTGGGAGCATAAATAGCAGCAGTGCCGCATAGCTCGCTAATCTTTTCATAAGCAATCTGATTTTGAGTACAAATTTTGGACAAATTAAGGATTGTAGGTTTTTCGGTGAAATATATTTTTCTGTTGCCGATTACCCGTTTAGGTTATAACCGTTGGCTATCAAAATTGGTTGAATGCTTGGGTAGGTTTATTTTAGCGGTATGAACCGTTTCTATTTTCCAGATCAGACCAGCTTCTATAGCGGCAAGGTAAGGGATGTTTATCAAATTGGCCATAATTGGCTGGTTATGATTGCCAGTGACCGTATTTCGGCTTTTGATGTTATTTTACCCCGACCTATCCCTTATAAAGGACAGGTATTAAATCAAATCGCTGCTTATATGCTTGGGCAGACCAGGGATATATGCCCCAATTGGCTGATGGATGTTCCGGCACCTAATGTTTCGATAGGTAAAAAATGCAATCCTTTCAGGATAGAAATGGTGGTCAGGGGAAACCTCGTTGGCCATGGTTGGCGCACATATCAATCAGGTAAAAGGATTCTTTGTGGTGCACAAATGCCTGATGGGCTTAAAGAAAACGATTATTTCCCTACTCCTATTATAACACCTTCCACAAAAGCAGAAGCCGGTCATGATGAAGATATCTCCCCGGAAGAAATTATTCGCCAGGGGCTGGTGTCTGAAAAAGACTGGCAAATACTGGAAAAATATACTTTGCAACTATTTGAAAGGGGCAGAACAATTGCAAAATCCCGCAATCTGATCCTCGCTGATACAAAATACGAATTTGGAAAAATTGGTGATGACATTTTTCTGATGGATGAAATACATACCCCTGACTCTTCCAGGTACTTTTTGGCAGACGGATTTGATGAACGTCAGAAATCCGGCGAAAAGCAACAGCAGCTTAGTAAAGAATTCGTAAGGGAATGGCTTATTGCCAATAATTTTATGGGAAAAGAAGGACAGTCTGTACCAGAAATGACGGATGATTGGATTGATACTATTTCAAAAAGGTATATTGATTTATATGAAAAAGTAATTGGGGCTGCGTTCATTCCGGAAAAACTCTCACCTGAAAAGACTGAAGAAAAAATAGTACAAAGCCTTAAAAAACTCGGCGCTATTTCCTGATTGATTTTACTGCGGGCAAATTTTATAGGATTACCCATTTAGTCCTTATTTACATTGCAGTTGCAGGGTAGGTAAGAAATTACCTAAACAACTAATTAAGCAATGTCCTCCCCCTGCAGCTTCATGCTACAAATTCTCCGCGGTTCACCCCCTCCAGAGGGGGACATAACAGCCCTTCGCTGCAATGTTCTTTTAACAAGTGATAGTGAATTTTTTAAGAAAGAATTGGAGAAGTAATGTCCCCCTCTGGAGGGGGTGAATTTCGAGCTTATCACATACCCAGGTTTTAGGGGGAGGATGTATGCAGTCATTAATGCTCCCACAGGTTCCATAATTTCATTGTTAGTTTTTTTACCAGGATAATAAACTCAAATCGTCTGCAATAATGTTTTGTGTTCAAAATACTTAATCATATTTTTTAATTGGTTATCTTACTTAAACAAATTCACAGGTTATGTCTGCAGACCAAATCTTTCAATACACAAATACATTTGCCTTGCTGGGCTGGATCATCCTGATCTTCATGCCTTTCTGGAAACAGGCAGATAAAGTTATAATTGGCATCTTTGTCACTCTACTCGCTGTTGTTTACGCCTGGCTCATTTTGTCTTCTTTCAAACCTGCCGATCTTCAATCCTTTTCAACACTCGATGGAGTTATGAAATTATTTGATGATAAGAATGTTGTGGTCGGTGGCTGGGTACACTACCTTGCTTTTGATTTAATGACAGGATTGTTTATCCGGAAAAATGCCGCTTTACATGGGATCAATCATTGGCTTACAGTGCCCTGTTTATTTTTCACATTCATGCTTGGGCCGGTTGGTTTATTACTTTATTTTTTGCTTCGTTGGATTATAACCCGGCAATACTTTGCTGAAAATTATGCCTGAGTTGTATGAATAAAATAGTTATTCTTATTAATGACTTAAAAAGAAGAAATAGATTACTGTACTTTAATGGACAAGCCCACCTGTTTTTGGCATTAACCGTGCTGATCCTGATCTTTACAGATGACCGCCAAATACTGGGAATCAATCCCTGGATCAAACCCCTCAAGTTCTTTCTTTCCATTGCTATCCTGAGCTGGACAATGGGTTGGATACTATCATATCTGGATAACCGTAAAATGGTTAAATTTTATAGTGTTATCCTGGTGATTACCATGTTTGTTGAGATGGCTGCTATTTGTTTGCAATCATATAGGGGCACTACATCTCATTTTAATGTATCCAATGCATTTAACGGCATCGTTTTTGGAATAATGGGAATTGCGATACTCACTTTTACCATTGCAACTGCCATAATATGCTACTTGTATTTCAGGCAGCGCAATTTTAATTTGCCTTCTCAAATGGTATGGTCATTTAGGTTAGGGCTATTATTCTTCCTCATTTTTTCTATAGAGGGGGGCGTCATGATATCCCTGATGAGGCATACAATAGGTTTAAAGGATGGCAGTGAGGGTCTCCCCTTTTTAAATTGGAGTATACACGCCGGAGACCTGCGTGTAGCACATTTTTTTGGGATGCATTCTTTACAGTTGATCCCTCTTGTAGGGTATTTCATTTGTTCCGGTAAAAGACAGGTATTTTTATTCAGCGGTTTGTATTTCTTATGGGTTTGTATTCTTTTTATACAAGCCATGAATGGTAAACCATTTTTATAGGCTAAAGAGACATTCATGTTATTCATCTGAATTAATTTATTTTCTATGAGATTTTCCATGATCATTTTTTTAAGTGTCTTTTTGTTCCAGGTTTCTTTTACGCAGCAGAATGAATATTTTCTCTTTACCGGCACATATACATCCGGGAAAAGCGAAGGGATTTACATTTTCAATTACCAATTGGATAAAGCTGTCGCTACGCCTATTTATACAGCAGGCGGAATTAAAAATCCTTCTTTTCTTGCCTTGTCTCCTGATGGTAAAAAACTTTATGCCGTTAGTGAATTGAATGGAAATGGAAATGCCGGAAAAGTAGTTGCTTATGATTTTAATAAAACTTCGGGGGTACTCCAAAAACTGAATGAACAAGCCAGTGGCGGTGATGATCCCTGTTATGTTATGGTGGATCATTCCAATAAATGGGTTTTTGTAGGCAATTACAGCAGTGGCAGTTTATCTGTTTTGCCCATCCTGCCGGATGGTTCTCTGGGCGCTGCAAAAACAACTATTAAACACAGCGGTTCCGGAGCTGATAAAAGCAGACAGGAAAAAGCGCATGTACACGCCACCGTTATATCACCTGATAACCGGTTTTTATTTGTACCGGACCTGGGTATAGATAAAATCATGATCTACCGTTTCGATGAAAAAGATGGCACATTAAAAGCAGCTAAACAAGCTTTCGTTGCAACTAAACCAGGCGCTGGTCCAAGGCATTTCACTTTTCATCCCAATGGTAAATACGGTTATATCATGGAGGAACTTTCTGGGTCGGTTACTGTTTTCAGTTATAGTTCAAAATCGGGAGAATTAAAGCCGATACAAAATATTTCCAGTTTGCCCAATGGATTTACCGGACAGGCTGGCTCAGCAGATATTCATCTTTCTGCTGATGGAAGATTTCTATACGCATCCAACCGGGGGGAATCAAACACGATTGTTATTTATTCTGTAAATGCAAAAGATGGTAAACTTTCCCTGCTGGGACATCAGTCAACACTGGGTAAAGGCCCCCGCAATTTCAGTATTACGCCGGATGGTAAACAGCTTATTGTGGCTAACCAGGGTTCTGATGAAATGGTCATTTTTAACCGTAATGTTGAAACAGGTATGTTGACCGATTCCGGAAAAAGGATTTCAGTTCCTACGCCTGTTTGTATAACCTGGGGCATAAAATAATTTGACTGATAATGTTAAAGATGCCTGAACCTTTTCATAAAGTGTCAGGCATCTTTTTTATCAGAAAGATGCGCAATTTCCTGCATCCTTATCCTTGACTTATTGAAGATATTCCGGCCTTTATCTTTTCCCTTTCTTTTTTCTTTTTGCTCATCTTCCGGCAGATGAATAAAATCATGGCATTCCTCACTGCAGCAACCCTCATATTTTTGTTTGCAATGATCACATTGTATAAATAACAGGTGGCAGCCACTGTTGGCACAATTTACATGGGTGTCACAGGGATTTCCGCAGATATGACAATGGGCCAGCACGTCGTTGCTGATTCTTTCTCCAAGCCGGTCATCGAAAACAAAATTTTTGCCCAGGAACTTATTATCCAGTTGTTCACTCCTTACCTGTCTCACATAATTGATAATCCCTCCTTCCAGGTGGAAAACGTTGGTGAAACCATTATGGAGCATCCAGGCGCTGGCTTTCTCGCAGCGGATACCCCCTGTACAATACATGATAATGTTGCGGTCTTTTCTTTCCTTCATCATATCTACAGCCATGGGCAACTGTTCACGGAATGTGTCACTCGGTATCTCAATCGCTTTCGTAAAATGACCCACTTCGTATTCATAATGGTTTCGCATATCTATGACCAATGTATCAGGATCATTGGTCAGCTCATTGAACTCACGGGCATTTACATATTTGCCTTTATTCTCCATATTAAATTCGGGGTCTTCTATTCCATCAGCCACAATTTTTTTCCTGACTTTTATATCGAGGACAAAAAACGACTTGCCATCGTCGTCAACGGCAATATTCAACCGAAGGCCTTTGAAAGGTGGCTGGGAATCCAGAAAATTCCGGAAAGCATCCATGTTAGAAATGGGAGCGCTGATCTGGGCATTCACCCCTTCTTCAGCAATATAGATCCTGCCAAGGATTCCTAAATCTTTTAATGAAATGTACCATTGATCGCGAAAAGCCTGTGGATCAGCAATAGGCGTGTACAGGTAAAAAGAAATTGTCTGACGGGGTGTTGGGTCCTGTTGAACACGGAGTTTAAGCTCCTTACGGGAGACGCGGTTGTGTAATACGGGCATGATCGGTTATTTTAATTCCTCCGGTTTATCCGGAAAATCTGGAACCCCAGTTGCAGGCTGGGCAAAATTCCTAAACAGTGCAAAGATATGGGAAATAGTCGGGAGTCTTTAGTCAGGAGTCGGGAGTCAACAGCCGAAGGCAGGAACAGCCACGGTTGACGGTTGACGGTTCACAGATGACAGTCAAAGGTATGAACAGCCCACCAGCATTGTATTATAAAACTGTATTGGCTGTTTCCGTCAACCGTCAACCGTCAACCGTCAACCGTCAACCGTCAACCGTCAACCGTCAACCGTCAACCGTCAACCGTCAACCGTCAACTAATTCTCTTCAAACAATGTTGAAAATGCCTTTATCCCAATCTTAATCCCCTGGTCGAAATACCCTTGTTCATTGTATCCCCAGACATAATCAAACCGGAAAATTTTTAACACATTATCAATGCCGACAAAAAAATCGTAATAATAATTATCCTTATTAATAAAAAAAGCATTTACACCTCCAACCAGGCGAAGGTTCAGCCTTTTAACATAAGGGATCTTATTGGTGAGAAAGCCATTGAAATGATGCTCGATGTGCATGCTGGAAAAGAAATCTTCCGCATTTGATTTTGCATAATAAGGAGCCAGCTGAAAACTATTGAGATATGGTGTAGCTGTTGTAACCCGGTTACCATTAAAATGCTGGTAATCTGGTAACTCAACTTTTGACTTTCCAATAAATCCGCCAATGACAAAATTATAGCTGAATTCTCCTGCCAGTTTGAAATTAATTTTATCTTCTACAGAAAAACGCCAGCGATTATATTGCACATCACTTCCAAAAACATTATTTATACCCAGTGCATAGGATGCTGTAAATAAAGGGTATTTAGAACCGATATTGATTTTCCGGTCAGGTAATTCCACATACCTTGAACCTGGTCTGTATCTTAAAGTTATTACAGCTACCAGTGCCTCATGCGGTTTGATATTCGACTGGCTAATCTCTGTTGGATAATTGGGCGTCAGGTTTCCCTGGTTTTCACTTTTGCCCCAGAATGTAGTTGTATCGGTATTATTAAGTGGTCGCCTGCTTTGAAACTGCAAAGCCCCTTCTACGGTGAGTCCCTCTCCTATCCCCTTTGTATATTGGACTTTTCCAAACCAGGTCTCATAGATCTTCATGTAATTATACCCTCTTACAAGTGTATTAAACGTGTTCATCAATTGTGGGATTGGATTTGTATTATTGAATTGAATGATACGTTTCCCACCAGAAATGGATAATTCATTCACATAAGATTTTCCAAATCGATAATTCCCCGTGACATAAGCATTAAAGTGGCCATTATTGAAACCATACCTGAGAACAGGGGAAATACTGATTAATTTTCTTCCCGGCAGGTATTTTTCATAGGTTCCGGCAAGACGAATGTTCCATCCTTCTACTGTATTGAATCCAACTGTTTTCAAAAATGGCTCATAGGTAAAGGACCTTTTCTGGCTCCTCCTGGAAAATGTTTGTCCGTTGAGTACAAATCCAACCGGAGTTATCCTGTTCTGTTTTTTATCGAGAGAATCCAGGTAGGCCGGATCTTCCCTTAGTTTTTCAAGGCTGTCTTTCCGTGCAAAATCCCTTAATTCATCATCCAATAAAGGGATCGGCCTGATCGAATCCCAATAAGCCTGTTTTCTCTTATTGGAAATCGAATCGTATTTCAGAATAGTTCGACCAAAAAAATTCTTTTTAAACCCCGGTTCTACTTCATATTCCGAATATAACGTTGTGAAAAATCCATAAGCATCAAATCCAAATTGATTTGCAGAAGGATAAATTGTCTGGCTTTGCAGCATCCAGATGTCTTTGCTAACAGGAACGTATAGTTGTTGAATTTTCAGGTTATCTATAAACTCCATCTGTGATTCCTTTGTTAATTCCAGGTCGATGCTATGGATGCGCCATTCGTTTTCAATAATGTTGATGGTGCCACGAAAAAGAGGTTCGTACCTTCTCTTTGGGATCACTTCGATCTTATTGATCTGCTTCCCGTCTTCAAAAAATGCTCCCTTGTATTTATATTTATAAAACTGCAGGGCATTTTCAGCAATAGGTGAAATAAAACCCCGGGGATTGAGCGACCTGGTTAATTTAATATTGTTTTCATAAAATGAAATCACTTCCGGATTACTAAAGCCAAATCCATTACTTTGACCACTAACACGGGTTGATGTAACTTCAATATGCTGTTTGTCGGGCTGACTGAAGGCATATTTCGCCAGGGTTTCTGATAAAAAAATGATTTTGTTCCCGCTGGAATCACCATCTTCAAAATCAATGCGCTGGCCGAAAAAAGTTTTGGGATATTTCTTCAGTTTAATTAAACCTTTGATATACACATCGCACTTGTATGCAGCAACCTGGCTTTTATAAAAGGGCCTTTTTTGTATGGCACCTCTTATAATTTCATATGCAGGGTCTTCACCTCCTGGTTTAATAACAATTTCCTGAAGTGTCAGTCTTTCTTCCCGTAAAACAAAATTTATCTGCAGGGGATCTTTGCCAACAGAAATACTTCTTTCTCTTTTTTCATAACCAACATGCTGGCAAATCAGGGTATATTCTCCTGGTGCGAGATCAAGGAAAAATACACCATCACTATTTGCCGTTGTGCCGGTAGTTGTTCCTTTTACAAGGATAGATGCAAAAGGAAGAATTGCACTTCTTTCCGTAAATATCTTACCTGAAACCCTGGTTCCCTGTGCATTTACAAAAAAAGGCAGGCAGCAGAAGATCCAACAATAAAAAAATCTCTGGTACTTATTGCCGGCTTTTTTCATATTCTGGTGGGATTAGGGCTTTTTTATTGAGCTGTAGTTCTTAATCTCCTTAACAAACTTCCACAAAGTGCCCCCATTCCTCCGGTAAAACCACCAATGATTGAACTAATCAGTATCAGTAAATATGGATTGTCTTTCTTTAAAATAAGCATGGAGACCCTGTGGGCCAGTATATGATCATTTGAAATACTTCTTATCAGCGTAAGCATTCCCCATAGCAAAAAAATTCCAATGAAACCTGCAATGAATGCCGCCATTGGTTTTTGATAAAGGGAAAAGGAAACTGTAAAGCCTGCTATGGCAACGCACCACCAGGGAAGGTATAAGCCAAATGCAAAACCTACTAAGGCAGTTAGAAAAATGGAAACGATAAATTTCATATACTCAAATTAATTTATTTGCTGGTCATGACCTGAAGGTCATTTTCCATTTTACTTTTTTGTCTTCTTTGTCTTTACTTGTCATAATCCACAACCTGTAATATTCCCCTTTGGTCCAGGTATCAATAAAGTTATCATAATACCTGCTTCCTGGGTTTCCTTCCTGTCCGCCGGGATATACCGCATAGGCCTCAATCTCATCGGTCATTTGTACAACCATGCGCCAGCTTGGCCCATGGTCATGTGTTGTGGCATTGATGATATTAGTACCTCCTCCATTTAGAAGGCCTGCACGGGCAAATGGCAATGCCCCGGTTCGCAAAAGATGGTAAATGGTGGTATTCTTATATTTTGCCCAATCCAATTTTCCTTCCTGTTCAGATTCCCGCAATTTTATACATGCTTTCTTAAAGGATGATGTTACAACATCTTCAAGGGTTTCTTTTTTATTTGTCCTGATATCATCAATAAACTTAAAGGCCGTATCCCTAAGCAATGCTTCCAGTAGGACAAATTTTTCTGGTTTTATTATGGGTAAGGAAGACTGGTTTAATTCATCAGTAAAAATTTCCTGTTGCAGGGAATCCCACCA
>JAHEEX010000211.1 GCA_024640465.1 Sphingobacteriales bacterium
AAAAACCTTTCTGAAAAAAAACTTCCCTGGCGGCAGTAAGTATTTTCCCCTCTGTAGAAATAGCCGAAACCGTATTAACCATTTGATTTAACCATTTGGTTAAATAAAGCTACATATTTTTTATGGACTGGAAATAATATTTTTTATCCGGGGGGTTATTCTTTGGAAGCCATGCGCAAACGTAAAGCGCCGGAAAGCAAAAGGGCAATAATACCAGCAATGGTTGCATAGCCAATAGCAGGTGTTTGGGCATTTTGTCCACGGTAAATGCCCCATAAAGCCCAAACAATCACCAATCCATAGGCCAGGTCCGACCTTTTCCATATGAAAATCATTCCTAAAATGGAGGCTATGACAATCATAATGATACTCCAGGTTGCTTCCGTAAGTGGAGCACCTGTCCACTTAAGGTTAACCAGCAATGCAGTAAAATTGGCTATGGTTGCTACCGAAATCCAGCCAAGGTATACTACAAAGGGTGTATACAGGAAAAGTTTTTGAAAAGGGTTTAAAAATGTTCTGTAAGCCTGCAATTGCAGGTATATATAAATGAGCATCGCCAGAAAAAGAAGCATTATAATAACGGAAGCGAATACCTGCAAATAATGCCATGCAACAATCCACCCGGCATTCAGTAAACAAGTAATTATAAACAGGGGAGATACTTTACCGGCCACTTGGCCTGGATCCAGGTCTGCTTTATGCCAAAGCCATTTAGTGCTGATCACCACAAAACCAATCAGTAACAAATAAATGATACTCCAGATGCTGAATGTAAACCCATCGGGGACAAAAAGATTGGGATAAAATGCTGAAACCTGGCCTGTATTGTATCCATTAATGGGAATAGTATTAGCCAGTGTATTCACGGTCAGCATTAGCACAAGAGCAAGCCAATTTAAGATTGCGAGTAGTTTTGGTGACATAAGTAAAGTTAAGGATCGATCTTTGTGACTTCGCGGTTAATATAAAAAAAATGCCGGACGAAAAACATTCCTTCAGTACTTCTTCAAGAGTTCCAATAACTTCTTGTCCAGCTTATGACCATACCAGTCAACATAGTCCACATCAGTCCTCCCGGAATCCAGCAAACCAAAATCACCAATAAAATTCCATATACCAAACCCGATCTTATTGGCATGAAGAATATCCAGCACATCATTAAACCAGGCCAGGAAAACATCATGGGGCGTTTTATTCCAGCAGCCACATTCGCCACAATGCACACCAACTCCGGACTTCGACAGGGCTATCCAGGGCTGGTAATACTTCTCCAGCATTTCCCGACTGAGATACTGGTTACCAACCTGCCCGGGCCACTTAGGTTCCGGTAATTTATCCGGTTCCTTATTGGCCCATGGTGCTTTATAATGTGAGATGGCATGAGGATAATAGCCCCTGCAACTTTGAGCAATATTCAAATCAGTAATTTCCGGAATAACAGAATTTCCCACATTATTACCATCTGCTATCACTAAGTGAGCTTTGTTTTCAGCACGGATGGTTTCTGCTGCTTTTTTGGCAAGCTTACGATATAATTCTCCGGGTACTTCGGTTGACCGTGAGTGTTGGTCATTCATGTCCTCCCGTACACTTGGTTCGTTTAACAAGTCGAAACTGATTTTTTTCGGAGATACATTTTTAAACCGCCTGGCCCAGAACTGCCAGTGAAAGCAAAAAGCATCCTGTGCTACCTGGTCTTTCCATAGATTATATGGCTCATTAAATCCGGCATTAATACAATAGCCCGGGGCACGATGCAGGTTTAAACTGACATGCATACCATACCCCTGCGCCAGCTCCGTAAGGGCCTCAATTTCATCCACCCGTTTGTTATCGAACTTATATACATCAGCCGGAACAATATTTTTTGTTCTGTCGATGTCCAGGTAATAGGGATATGCCATTGGCAGACGAATGAAATCAAAACCCCAGTCGCGCATCCACTTTAAATGATCGGGTTTGGTAAACTGGTATCTCTTTGCAGGATCTGGGATAAAAAAATCAAGCAGGTTAAATCCACGCCAGGCTGGCAGAGGATTCGATACAGATAAATTTTTTTGTATACCAACTGCGGGTTTTTGCAAAAGCATACCTGCAGAAAGAATGCCTGTTTGTGCAATGAATTTCCGGCGGCTCATATCAGCTTTTGATAAATATAAACAAGATTGAAAGTGGAAAAAACTATATGATTACATATATTTTTCAAGAATGAAGTTTATTTGGAAGCGTACAAAACTTTTTCTTTTATATGGGGCATAAAAAAGAGGCTGTCCTAAAATGATTTCAGACAACCTCTTTTATACATTAAACCTATAAAAATATCAGGCCGATTTCAATTTTTCTATGGCTTTATCTGCACGTTCATACGCTACCCTTTTTTTGTAACCGAACCATTTCTCATCATTGAATTTCCTGCAGATATTATCTGTTGTGCGCAATACAGATAGGTTCCATATACCTCTTGAAAATGTAGGTACGCTATTGGCCATAGTCCGTAATGCAAGTCCAAAGCCACCTTCAAGGTATTCTATATGATGCCAGTATCCACTGGGCATGAATAAAGTGTCTCCATGTTCGAGAATGGTACTCATTCCTTTTGCATATTGTAAACCTGGGAATTCTTTATAATCCGGGTGATCGATATCTACAATAGTATGAACATTAAAGGGAAGGCGATAAAGCAGATCCGACTGATCAGGAGGAAACAGTACCACCCTTTTACGTCCGTGGAACTGGGTGAGAAATACATTGCTCATGTCGATATCCTGGTGCATCCGTACAACAGATTTGGTCGGGCCAAAAAACATGAAAGGCATTTTGATATATCTACTGGCAATTTCCGGATAACCGAAATCTTTTAACAGTTCGGGCTTATGTTTAAATACAGGGAAAAGAAATAGTCGAAGGTCTGTTGGCTGATGTTCAATGAGGTCAAGATACTCATCAAAACGCATGGTGGCATTAGGCACCTGCAGGGTTTTGGACAGATCTTCTTTCCTGTTTCCATAAAGGCCCACTTCAATATTCCCCATGGTTTTCCTGAAAAAATCCATCGTCCATTTCTCATAGGCCGGATATTGCTTCCATAATCCACGCAGGACAACCGGTTTTTGTGGCTGGTAATATGTTTTCTGGAACATTTCCCTGTCCAGGTTGGTTGCATCAATTACAGGAATCGGAGTATGTATATCCATGTCTGTCAGACTTTATTTCACCTGCAAAAGTAAATCATGCATTGATAAAACAATAAGTTAAAAGGGTATTAGACAGAAAAATGACTTTTGTAGCATTATTCCCACAATTGATCTCCCCAAATACGATTATTTTTAGCGGATGAAGCTAATGGCAATATGGTTTGTAGCAGCCTGGACACATATCCTGATCTCTTGTGAACCCGCACAAACAGTACCTGTTGAAGAAATCCGCCTGACTGTCTACCGGATCATCGATGGAGATTCCTTTGAAGGCAGGGCCAATGGGCAAAATTACCGTATCCGGCTTTTTGGGATTGATGCGCCGGAAAAAGGGCAGGATTTTTACCAAAAAAGCAAGGACCGGCTGGGCCAGCTATGTAAAGAAGGACCGATTAACATAAAAATCCGGGAAAAGGATTATTTCGGCCGTTGGGTGGCAGATGCCCATACTTACAAAGGGGAATTTATTAATCAAACAATGGTTAAGGAGGGTCTGGCATGGCATTTTACCAAATATTCAAAAGACCCGACCCTTAAAAAACTGGAAAGAGATGCCAGAGATTTACAAATAGGAATCTGGTCGATCAAAGACCCAACTCCACCGTGGGAATACAGGAAAAATAAAAAAGCCAATCAACCGCAAAGAAGCTAGGATTTACAATTCCCCCTTTTTCATTTGTGCCATGGCATAATCCGCCGCTCTTGCAGTCAGTGCCATATAAGTCAAAGATGGATTTTGTGTTGATGTTGAAGTCATACATGCACCGTCCGTTACAAATACATTTTTGCAGGCATGCACCTGGTTCCATTTGTTTAGGATAGATGTTTTTGGATCATGCCCCATCCGGGCGCCGCCCATTTCATGAATATCCAGTCCTGGCGCCTGTTTTGAATCATTGGTTTTGATATCTGTAAAACCTGCGCGGGTATACATTTCCGTCATCTGTTCAAAAAAATCCTTCACCATTTTTTCGTCATTTTCATCATAATCAATATTTACCTTGAGTAAAGGCATTCCCCATGCATCCTTTTTTGCAGCATCGAGGCTAACCATATTGGTTTCTTTAGGAATGGTCTCGCCCATCATATGTGATCCAACACGCCATGGACCGAGTTCAGGCTTATCAATATTATTTTTTAATGCTTCACCGAATCCATCATAATTGGTTTGATTATATCTTCCGCCGGAAAATCCTGCTGCATAACCACGGAGAAAATCAGTCTCCTGCTTTTTGACATTCCTGAATCTTGGCAGGTACGCACTGGTATGCGAACGGCCATCTGTTTTTGAATCCTTAAAGCCATCATACATGGCGGAGATCCTTGCCCGGTAATTATGAAAAGCCACAAATTTGCCCAGGTAGCCATTATCGTTACCCAGGCCATTGGGAAAACGTGATGAAGTAGAGTTAAGTAAAATAAGGTTTGTATTGAGCGCTGCTGCATTAACAAAAATCACCCTGGCAAAATATTCAGTTACCGCATTTGTTTTTGCATCAACAACCCGGACTCCGGTTGCCTTTCCCTTCTTATCATCATATATAACAGATTGCACTACAGCATCAGGCCTGAGTGTGAGGTTTCCTGTTTTCTCCGCCCAGGGGATCGTAGATGCATTGCTGCTGAAATAACCACCAAACGGGCAACCGCGCTGACAAATATTTCTTTTCTGGCATTGTGCCCGGCCCTGATCAAAATGAATTTGGTTGGGTTTGGTGAGATGCGCACATCGGCCATAAATAACATGACGATCAGGATAATTTTTTGCAACAACATCCTTAAAATAATTCTCCACACAACTCAATTCTAGTGGAGGCAAAAAATCTCCATCAGGCAAAATGTCCAGGCCGTCTTTATTTCCGGAGATACCTGCAAATTTTTCTGTATAACTATACCAGGGAGCGAGGTCTTTATATCTAATTGGCCAATCAACCGCATATCCGTCCCTGGCAGGGCCTTCGAAATCGTATTCGCTCCATCGCTGTGTTTGCCTCGCCCATAATAATGATTTCCCCCCGACCTGGTAACCGCGGATCCAGTCGAATGGTTTTTCCTGTACATAAGGATGGTCTGTATCCTTCACCATAAAATGCATGGCGTCTTCCCGGAATGCATAACAACGACTTACCACAGGGTTTTCTTTCTGAATCTCATAAGGTATTTCACCCCGGTGCTCAAATTCCCAGGGCATCATATTGGTAGTAGGATAGTCTTTTACATGCTTTACATCTTTGCCTCTTTCCAGAACAAGTGTTTTCAATCCTTTTTCTGTAAACTCCTTTGCGGCCCAGCCACCACTGATACCTGAACCTATAACGATGACATCAAAATTGCGGTTATTATCTCCCATGAAAAATGATTGGAAAGTTGTAAAATAATTAAGCGGCTTTTACCGGAACACAGCCATGATACCGGCCCGGGATCAATTCGTAGACCTGAACTTTTGTCAAGAAAAATTCTGATGAGGAATATGCCTGAATGGTAAGCCGTTTCATTGTCCTGTAAAAACCAACCGCGTCATCTGTTGATTCTTTATCCCGCTCCATTTCTGTTAAAACAGCTTTACGTTCATCTGCTGATTGTTTAACAAAAGGCTTACCCGAAATTTTATCCGCCTGCTTTTCAAATGCTGCCAAACCAGACATGAATTTTTCCTGGTCTTCTTTACTTCTGCAATCATCCATCATTTTCAATGCAAAACGATGTGCAGAAATATCTTTCGCCCCTGGTGATGTTGTTTTTGGAATGATGGCTTCAGATAATTCTGCGAGCAGGCTTTCCTGTTCTGCACTGATGCTGAAATTTTTCAGCTCAACAGCAGGCTTGCTTTTATCCTGCAGGCAGGATGGTATCAGGGCCATACCGGCGGATACAAATAAAAATTGCTTGATGGCTGATCGCCGGTTAATGGGCATTTGCATGGTTGATTTTTGGCTAAATCGGTTTATAGCTAAAGTTAGGAAGAAAAATTTTCCCCTTTCTAAAAGTTTTTATCAATGGTAACGCTGTTTTATACTTTCTCTTTTTCCAATACCATATAGGCAACAAGTTGTTTGAGTGTAAAATAAATGATGCCAAACATCATGGAAAACACCATGGTAAATGCCCAGATCCTTGTATTGGCAAATGGACTCAGGAAATGGTTCCCGATGGCTGATAGCAAATCAAGCGGGTTTGTTAAAATATCCCAACTATTGTAACGCAGGTATCGGCCCAGGTAAATTCCATACCCACAGAGCAGGATACAAAATGCAATGATCAGGCCGGTCCATTTCACAGAAAGTTTCTTTAACAGGAACCGCTCAACCTGCATAAGTGATACAAACCCAAGTAACATTCCGTTCCAGGTACCTGATACAACCAATACAAGGTCGAACCAATATGGCACTCCCGGGTCATGTGAAAAATGGAAAAGATCAGTAATGATATATGGTGCATTGGGGAAAAAAAGCAACCAGCCTGATAATAAGCCAATGG
>JAHEEX010000212.1 GCA_024640465.1 Sphingobacteriales bacterium
GAAACAGCCGCTCCAATTAAAGCACCACCGGATGCACCGGCAATAGTTCCTTTTTGTTGTTTGTTCATGGAAGCGCAGCCTGCTGCTAACATGCTAACAGCCGTAATTAAAAAAATGATTTTTTTCATGACTGATGATTTGTCTGATTATTATTTTAAATGAATTATTTACATACTAATGCGGAAAACATTTCCTGCTTCATATCTTTCAATCCCAACGAAAGGGCCTTTTTCATTTCAACACATACCTGCTCCTTTTCTTTGGGGGTCATTTTGGCCCTCAATTCCTGCGCTTCTGTTGTACCATATTTATCCTGCACCATTTTCATCCGGGCATTGGTACGAATCACATACATATCCAAATCTGTTCTTCCAGCAGCTACGGCCTTATCATAATATTCAAAGGCTTCGTCATATTTACCCTGCCTGGCATACATGTCTCCTTTTTGAATGATAAAATTAGTATTGGATGGATCCAGCTCCATAGCTTTTGCCAGGTTTGCATCGCCTTCACTCATCTTTCCTGCCTGATAGTCCATATCCGCAACTTTTGCATAGATCGTGGCCCGCTCTTTTACATTCTGGTTCTTCTCGGTTAATGTAATAATCTGGTTAAAGTCTGCCGTTGCAGCTTCACTGTTTTTTAATCCTTCATTAGCAATACCCCTTTCAAAAAATCCGTTCAGGCTGGTGTTTTTAGAGACAGCCAATGCTTCATTAGCTGCAGCCATGGCTTCAGTATACTGCTTTTTCCCATTATATGCATGGGCTTTGCCGTTTGCAACAGCTTCTTTTCCATCTTTGGAATTGCATTGTTTTGTGATGCCATTAAATACAGTTAAGGCAGAATCATACTGCTTATCGGAACTCATCCTGTTTGCAAGCTCAATTTTCTGCCTGCAATCTTTAGACATAGTGAAGGTCTGGGAAATAGCCTGGTGGGCAAATAATAGCATCACCCCCGAAAGCAGGAATAGGTTAATTTTTCTCATAATCGATTGCGTTAGTTTGTTCTCTGAGAAAGGTAAAGAAAACTAATAAATAGTGCTGATTTCCTAATAAAAATATTTCGTTATCGTTCCAGGATGTGGGGACACTAAACTATCTTATTCCAACTCACCCCCATCCCCTCTCTTCCAGAGAGGGGTGCCTTGGATAGCAACTTTTCTTCAATAAAATTTTTACTATACATTTTGCACTTACCTTCAACTTCCTTATTCCTTATTCTTTATTCTTTATTCTTTATTCCTTATTCTTTATTCCTTATTCATCCCCTCCGGCTCAACCCAGACTTCGCTTTCTTTGAGCAGGGAAATCAATTCTTCAACGGCGACATCACTATCTACATTTCTTTTGACAATCTCCTTGCTTTTATAAAGGGTGATCTTTCCCGGACCACTGCCTACATACCCAAAATCCGCATCAGCCATTTCACCGGGTCCGTTTACTATACAGCCCATGATGGCTATCTTAACCCCTTTAAGGTGATGGGTTACCGCCCTGATCTTTGCAGTGGTTTCCTGGAGATCAAATAAGGTTCGGCCACAACTTGGACAGGAAATATATTCCGTCTTGGAAATTCGGGTACGCGTTGCCTGCAAAATGGAAAAAGCAGTATTGTTCAGAAATTGCTGATTGTTTTTTACTTCGAGGTAAGTACGGCCGCTTACCACCATATTTTGCAGCTGGGCTTTTTTATTCCAAAGCCAGATTCCGTCTCCCATGCCTTCCAGGAAAAGGGCACCCGCTTCTGTAGAAAAATGAATGAGTTGTTCATCAATGCTGTCCTTACTGCTCTCCACTCTTATGATGACCGGGCAGCTGATTTTCATTTCAATAAGCCTGGCAATAAATCGTCTTACAGATGGCATGGCATGCCAATGGCTTGACTCCAGGCAGAGTATAATTTCACTATTTTGTTGAACAGCTTTTAATATATCATCCCATAAATCAGTTCGGGCTGTATCAAACAACACAAAATGAGCTGATTTTGGGAAGTCTTTCTGTTCAAGATACTCTTCCGTTTGAAAAAACGGCAGGTATTTTTCTTTGTTGGATATCCCTTTCCAGCGTTGCTGCAGACATATTACTTTCAACGTACCTGGCAACGCAAAATCAATCTGCTGATCTGTGATGAAAATAAAATCTGCCGCCCCATCACTGATGTTCCACTTATCCAACTGCGGGTCATACCGGTAACCAATTGATTCAAGGGATTGAGGAGTGATCTTCCCAACCGTTTGATAACCGGCAATGACCACCGGCACATGCTTGCCCCCGGTATTTCCGATTACACGGCTCTCCCTTCTTTTATACTCGAAAGGAGAATAGGACATTGAGGTCAACAACGGAATTGATGTAGAATTTTCACCGGAGATTTGCTCCTTCTTTGACTGTTCCGACCTGATGGCATATCGTTTCACCAGGTCAATACATACCGGTATCTCAAATTCAGGATCTTCGGTTAAGGACACTCGTATGGTATCTCCGAGTCCGTCTTCCAGTAATGTCCCTATGCCAATGGCTGATTTTATCCTGCCGTCTTCACCATCACCTGCTTCGGTTACTCCTAGGTGTAAGGGATAACATATTCCGAACTCCTGCTGCATGGTCTGTGCAAGCATCCTGTATGCCTGGACCATTACCTGCGGGTTACTCGACTTCATACTGAGTATGATATTATGATAAGCCTCATCTCGTGCGATGCGCAAAAACTCCATAGCACTTTCCACCATGCCCATTGGACTGTCGCCATAACGACTCATTATCCTGTCGCTTAGCGAACCGTGATTGGTACCTATCCGCATGGCTGTGCCGTATTCTTTACAGATCTTCACGAGAGGCGTAAAACGTTCCCGTATCCTTTCTATTTCTTCCTGGTAATCGGCATCAGTATATTCGATGAATTCAAACTTTTTCTTATCTACATAATTCCCTGGATTCACCCGAACTTTTTCTACGATCCTGGCGGCAATTTCTGCAGCATTGGGTGTAAAGTGTATATCAGCAACTAACGGGGTATTATACCCTCTTTTCCTGAGCTCGTCTTTGATCAACTGCAGGTTCTCCGCCTCTTTTTTAGAAGGTGCGGTTATCCTCACCAGTTCTGCGCCAGCTTCGATACAACGTATCGTTTGAGCTACTGTAGCCTGCGTATCCATGGTATCAGTGGTGGTCATGGTCTGAACACGGATAGGATGATGATTACCCAGTAACAGGTCGCCAATTTTTACTTCTACAGTGCTGAGCCGTTTATATGTAGTCAGGGATTCACAATACAGTTGCATTCCACGGGATTTAGTCTGGTACAAAATAACGATAAATTCAGGCTTCCATGCCAATCAATAGCTGGCTAAGGCATCTAATAATTTGAAGGCTACCAGTCTTTTTCGGGCTGACTGGGGGAAGGGATCTTCATTTTTTGCATTTTTTGCTGCAGTTTTTTCTCCTGTTCCTGTAATGCCTGCAGCAATTGCTGAACCTGCTGCTTGGTCATTTTGGGTTGCTCCTTTTTTTTCTCCTGCTCTTCTTTTTTCTTTTTCTTTTCGTCCTGCTCCTGTTGTTGTTTCTTTTTTAATTCCCTTAATGCCCGCACCAGGTTTTCCCTGGCAAGGGTGTCGGCCGGATTTAAACGGAGCGCTTGTTTATATGCCTCTATACTTTCTTCCAGTTTTTTCTGCTGGGTGAGGGTTACACCTTTATTGTACCAGGCATCAGAAACAATTTTTTTATCATCACTGTTTTCAATGGTGGCGTCAAACATTTTTTCTGCTTCAGCTGCATTATTTTTCCGGTAAAGAGTATTTCCTAAGTTATAGTTGGCAACTGAATTTTTAGGCGCTTTTACCAATACCTTCTCGTAGGCTTCTGCAGCTTTATCAAATTGCTGTTCTTTATACAATTTGTTACCCTGCTCCAGATCCCGGTTGTCTTTCTGAGCAAAAGCAAACTGTACAGTTATGTTCATTAAGAATATAAAAAAGATTGCCTTCATGCCATTTTTCTTTTTCTTTCACTGATAAAAAAATCAAGTAACAAAAGTGCCAGTGCCAGTGCGATGAACCACTGAAAAAAACTACGGTAATTAATAAAGGACTGATCTGAAATCGATTTCTGTTCCATACCATTGATCTGCTCCAGGATATTATTTACAGCCTGGTCTGTATTTTCCAAATGCTGATAAGTGCCATTTGCGGCTTTTGCCAGTTCCTGCAACATGGGCTCATTCAGCCTGGAAATTACCACATTTCCCTGGGCGTCTTTTTTCTGTTCCTGGGTTACCGGATCAATCAGCGTAGATCCTTCCGGCGAACCAACCCCAATGGTATGAAGAAGTACACCGTTTTCTGCAAGTATCCCTGCAGCCTCCATGGCTTTTTCATCATGATCTTCCCCATCGGTTATCAAAACAACTGATTTATACTTCTTCTCCTTTTGCCCGAAAGCATTATTACTGATGGTTAGCGCTTCTCCAATAACGGTTCCCTGCGTAGGTACAGATTCTGGTGACGCACTGTTCACATAGATTTTAGCAGAAGAATGATCGGTGGTAAGGGGCATCTGTAAATAAGCTCGGCCGGCAAACAAAACAAGCCCAACCCGGTCGTTACGAAGTTTATCGACCAGTTTATTAACAAGTTGTTTGGCGCGTTCCAGCCTGTTGGGCCGTACATCACGTGCAAGCATACTCTTACTTACATCGAGTACCAGTATTACATCAACACCCTGGCGCTGAATCTGCTCAACCTGTTTCGGATACTGGAGATTGGCCACGCCAAGTCCCGTAAGGATAAAAGCCGCAAGTACCAATATGAATTTAAACAGAAATCGTTTGGGAGAATAATCAGCAATCAATTGCCGGATTAGTTTTTCATCGCCAATTTTTCGTATCGTTTTTTTCTTCCACCTGACCAGTAAAAGGTAAAGCAAAATCAGCACTGGTGCCAGCACCAGTGAAAGTAAAAACCAACTATGTTCAAATCTTAACAAATAATAAAATTATACCGTTTACTAAGCAAAAAAAGAGCCAGACAATGAAATACAGGCTTTTTTACATGATGCCTTTAAAAAACCCGATATGTGCGAGCACATCCTTCAATATCTTTTGCCTGGCTTCAGGTATAGCCGATTCGTTATCCATTTCCATATTCAATACAAAAGGGTATACATGGCGGTTCTCTTCTATCCAACCAACCATCCAGCCCATTGGCTTTCCGGTATCCGTCTTACCCATGCCAGTCTTATACGCTAATTGATAAGTAGTATTGTTTTCCTGGATCATCATTTTCTTAACTGATTCCTGAACACTTTCCCGGAATGGAAGCTGGCGAAAATATAAGCGCTTTACCAGTCCAAGTTGTTCATCCGGAGAGATCAGCAGGCTGTTATCGAGCCAGAAAGCATCAACTGTTTTCCCCATATTCATATTGCCATATTTGAGGGTATCCAGCCAATACTTTAGGGTATCCTTTCCGATTTCACGGGCAATCTCCTGGAAATGCGGCACCGCAGATACCCGGAATGCGTGATACAAGGAAAGGTTCTGATTCCACTCAGTGCGTTCCCGAACTACACCATCCCAGGGGATAATGGTACTGTCACTGGTAAGCCGTCCGGTTTGAAGTGCAACCAGGGAGTTGACTATTTTGAAAGTTGATGCGGGGCTATACCTTTTTTTAAAACGGTCCAGGTTATAAATAGTGAACCTCCCCCTGCTGTTATCAAACATGCCAAAAGTGCCCTGTGCCTGTTGCGCATCGAAATACTTTTTGATATCATTGTCGATATCAACATTGTTGACTGTACAACCCTGAATGAAAATAAATGCCATCAATATAACAGGAATAGCTAAACGAAAATGTAAAAAAGACTTGATCAGGGAATTATTTAGAGATGCTTTAATGCGGTTGTTCATAATTTTTTTTATTGGGCCTTATATAAAATTGCTTTTTGATAACTGCGTACGGGGAAAGACTGTACGGCGGGCACATCAGATGTGCCTTTGCCGCTTTCCCGAACAGCTTCTGTTTTTGTGCTGATCATTTCCAGGTGAAGGGACCTGTCTTCTAACCAATATATGGCGGTAATGGTGCTGCCTTGTACACTAAACATACTGATGAAACGATTACCGATCCAATATCCATCCAGCATAATGCCATCATTTTCATCCACCACCCAATGGCCGCTGATCGTATCTACCGGCGTTAAATGATAAGGGCGGTTGTCTTTGGCTGAATCTCCGTAAATAAGTTGCCAGCTGTATTGAGAAATCCCCGGTTCAGGCTGAATAATCAATTGCATATTTACTGTTTGCATTTGTTTTCCTGCCGGATACCAGTTCAGGCTTCCTTTCCATTTACCAATAAAATCTTTCGGAAAAGAATGGATCGGGCTTTTCCCCTGTGCCATACCCGTTACAATAATAACAGATAGGAAAAACAGCAATATGAAATAATGAAATTTGTAAGGGCTTTTATCCATAGCGGATAACAAAAATACTATGAAATAGTTTGTTTGGCTTTCTTTGGTTTCTAAAATATAAAAATACAGGCCGCAGAGTGCCACGGAGAAAAAAAGAGAGCCACAGAGATATGTTTAATTATTCTCTGTAGCTCTCCCAATTATCTCTGTGGCCCTCTGTGGGCTTGAGTTTAAAAAAATAATAAAGTCTTAT